>NZ_QTPV01000031.1:0-91014 GCF_003857985.1 Burkholderia sp. Bp9090 | reverse complement strand
CTTGCCGACCACACCGCGAATGTCATATGCCTTGAAGATGGATTGGGAGATCATCGATTCTCTCTGGGTTGCGTGCATGGAAAATAATCTGGCCGCCTTTCGCGCATGCCGGCCATCGTACATGCGGGCCTTGCGGAACAAGGAACGGGACGGCTGGAGCGGCCCCGATCCCACTTATAATCGCGGGTTTTGATGACGCGTATTTTGTCCATTTTAATGCCTAGCCGCTCCGCCGCCGCCAACCCGCCGCCTTCGGGCGCCCTGCCGGCCGCCTTCCGCTCGCGCGGCTGCCCCGCATGCTGAAGCGATTCGGCAACCCGGACGTCGCGAAGGCCGTCGCGAATCTCGTCTGGCTGGGGCTCGAACGGCTCACGCAGATCGGCGTCGCGATCGCGATCAGCGGTCTTCTGGCCCGTTATTTCGGGCCGGACGTGTTCGGCAAATGGCAGTATGCGAATACGCTTCTCCTCGTACTGGCGCCGCTCACCTGGGTGTGCGGCGCCGAAATCCTGGTTCCGACCATCGTCCAGCGCCCGCCCGCGCAGCTCGGCGCGGTGCTTGGCAGCGCCTTCGTGCTGCGCATCGGCGTGTCCGCCGTCGCGCTCGTCGCGACCTGGATCGCGATCGGCGCCGGCGCGTTCGACCCGCTGGTCGGCGCGATGCTCGCGGGCCTCGCGGTCACGATGGTGTTCCGCGAGCCGTTCGTCGGCGTGATCAACGCGTGGCTGCAGAGCCTGACCTACAGCAAGCCGCAGCTCGTGACCAGCATGCTCACCGCGCTGGCGAAGGCGCTGCTCGTCTGGCTGCTGGTCCGCGCGGCCGCCGGCCCTGCCCGCTTCGCGTGGCTGTGGGCGCTGGAGGCCGCCGTGATCGGCTTCGCGCTGCTCCTCTACTTCCGCCATCGTAACGGCGGCGCGCTCGGCTGGACGTTCGACAAACCGCTGTTCAGGCACTTTGCCACCGCCGGCACCGTGTTCTGGCTCGGCCTGATCTGCATGTACCTGTTCCTGAAGCTCGATCGCCTGATGCTCGAGCGTCACGTGTCGTTCGCCGACCTCGGCCGCTACTCGGCGGCCCAGCAGCTCAACGAGAACTGGATCACGCTCGCGCTGATGCTCGCGCAGACCATCGCGCCCGCGTTCGTGTACCGCGTGCAGGACGTCGCGCGGCTGCGCCGCAACATCGTCCGGCTGATCGCGATGACCGCCGGCCTGATGACGGCCGGTGCGCTGGTGCTGGACGCGGCCGCGCCGCTCATCGTCGGCAAGGTGTTCGGCCGCGGTTACGAGGCGTCGGTCGACATCTTCCGCTGGGCGGTCTGGCTGTCCGTGCCGGCCGGCATCGAGGCGATAGGCAATCTTATCGTTCTCAAATATCAAGCAAAATTCGTGTTGCTGGCGAAATGGGTGCTCGCGCTCGCGATCGCCGCGCTCGTCAACGTGTTCGCCATCCCCCGGCTCGGCCTGTACGGCGCGCTCGTCGGGCTGGCGGCCGGCTATGTCGCCGCCGCCGCCGTTAATTTTTATTACATTCGTTTCAAGCTGCGCCCATGACGTCTCCCGATTGCCCGCCCCCGCTCGACGATGTGGCCGTGCTGATGCCGGCCTACAACGGCCACGACGACGTCGTGCGCACTCTCGCGTCGTTTCGCGAGGACACGCCGGTGCACGTGCTGATCGTCGATGACGGCAGCACGCCGCCGATCGTGGCGCCCGACCTACCCGGCCTTGCGGTCGAGGTGCTGCGCATGCCGCGCAACGGCGGCATCGAGCGCGCGCTCGAGGCCGGCATCGACGCGCTCGCGGCGCGCGGCTTCCGCTTTGCGGCCCGCATCGACGCCGGCGACCTCGCCGCGCCGCGGCGCCTCGCGAAACAGCGCGCGTATCTCGATGCGCACCCGCGCGTCGCCTGCGTCGGCATGTGGACCCAGGTCGTGTCGCGTGCCGGCGAGCCGCGCTTCATGCTGACCCCGCCCGCCGACCCGCGCACGCTGCGCCGCACGCGCTTCCTGCGCTCGCCGCTCGTGCATCCGTCGGTCATGCTGCGCATCGACGCCGTGCGCGAAGTCGGCAATTACCGCGCGAAGTATCGCGCGGCCGAGGATCTCGATCTTTTTTTACGGTTAATGCAACGCTACGATTGCGCGAACCTGCCCGAGCTCGGCCTCTACTACGAGCTCAACGAGGGCGGGATCAGCGCGACCAAGCGCCGCCGCCAGCTGATATCGACGCTATCGCTGCTGCTGCGGCACTTCAACGTGCTGAACCCGTACGACTGGGCCGGCCTCGCCAAGAACCTGCTGCATTTCGTGACGCCGTACCGTACGCTGCAGCGGATCAAGCAGACGCTGTTCGCGGCGCGGCCGTCCGCGTAGCCCGCCTCCGGCATTTTCGACGCTTTATTTTTTGCTTTTTTTCATGTCCGCTACCTCCTCGCTGCGCATCGCGCTCGTCTGCAACACGGCCTGGGCGATCTACACGTACCGCCACGGGCTGATCCGTGCGCTCGTCGCGCGCGGCGCCGAGGTCATCGTGATCGCGCCGCACGACCGCACGGTGCCGCTGCTCGAGCAGATGGGCTGCCGCTACGTCGCGCTCGCCGTCGCGTCGAAAGGCACGAGCCCGCGCGAGGATCTCGGCACGCTTGCCGCGCTGGTGCGCCATTACCGCGCGCTCGAGCCCGATCTCGTGTTCCATTACACGATCAAGCCGAACATCTACGGGTCGATCGCCGCGTGGCTCGCGCGCGTGCCGTCGATCGCGGTCACGACCGGCCTCGGCTATGTGTTCATCCAGAAAAGCCGTGCGGCGAGCGTCGCGAAGCGCCTGTACCGGTTCGCGTTCCGCTTTCCGCGTGAAGTCTGGTTCCTGAACCGCGACGATCTCGCGACCTTCACCGACGAGCAGCTGCTCGCGCACCCCGAGCGAGCGCGGCTGCTGCACGGCGAAGGCGTCGATCTCGACCAGTTCGCGCCGGTGCCGCTGCCCGCCGGCCGTGGCCCCGTGTTCATCCTGATCGGCCGGCTGCTGTGGGACAAGGGCGTGCGCGAATACGTCGAGGCCGCGCGCGTCGTGCGGGATCGCTACCCGGACGCGCGCTTCCAGCTGCTCGGGCCGCTCGGCGTCGACAATCCGAGCGCGATCGGCCGCGCGGACGTCGACGCGTGGGTCGGCGAAGGCGTCGTCGAGTATCTTGGCGAGGCGCACGACGTGCGCCCGCACATCGCGGCGGCCGACTGCGTCGTGCTGCCGTCGTACCGCGAGGGCGTGCCGCGCACGCTGATGGAAGCGTCCGCGATGGGCCGCCCGATCGTCGCGACCGACGTGCCGGGTTGCCGCGACGTCGTCGCCGACGGCGAAACCGGCTTCCTGTGCCGCGTGCGCGACAGTGCGAGCCTCGCGGAGCAGCTGATCCGCATGATCGAACTCGGGACCGCCGGACGCGACGCGATGGGCGCGTGCGGCCGCCGCAAGGTGAGCGCGGAATTCGACGAGCAGCAGGTCGTCGAACGCTACCGGCAGACCATTCATACATTGACCGGCATCACACTCTGAAGGAGCGCATCAGCATGACCGCTAAAGGCACCATCCTCGTTACCGGCGGTGCGGGCTATATCGGCTCGCATACGGCCGTCGAGCTGCTCGACAACGGCTACGATGTCGTGATCGTCGACAACCTCGTCAACAGCAAGGCCGAGTCCGTCCGGCGCATCGAGCGGATCACCGGCAGGACGCCCGCGTTCCACCAGGTCGACGTGTGCGACGAAGCCGCGCTCGCGAAGGTGTTCGACGCGCATCCGATCACGGGCACGATCCATTTCGCGGCGCTCAAGGCGGTCGGCGAATCGGTCGCGAAGCCGCTCGAGTATTACCAGAACAACCTTGGCGGGTTGCTCTCGGTGCTCAAGATCATGCGCGAGCGCAACGTCCGGCAGTTCGTGTTCAGCTCGTCGGCGACCGTGTACGGCGTGCCGGAGCGCTCGCCGATCGACGAATCGTTCCCGTTGTCGGCCACCAACCCGTACGGCCAGTCGAAGCTGATCGCCGAGCAGGTCCTGCGCGATCTCGAGGTATCGGACCCGTCGTGGCGCATCGCGACGCTGCGCTACTTCAACCCGGTCGGCGCGCATGCGAGCGGGCTGATCGGCGAGGATCCGGCCGGCATCCCGAACAACCTGATGCCGTACGTCGCGCAGGTCGCGGTCGGCAAGCTCGAGAAGCTGCGCGTGTTCGGCTCCGACTACCCGACGCCGGACGGCACCGGCGTGCGCGACTACATCCACGTCGTCGATCTCGCGAAGGGGCACATCGCCGCGCTCGACGCGCTCGCGAAGCGCGATGCGAGCTTCGTCGTGAACCTCGGCACGGGCCAGGGCTACAGCGTGCTGGAAGTCGTGCGCGCGTTCGAGAAGGCGTCGGGCCGCCCGGTGCCGTATGAACTCGTCGCGCGCCGCCCGGGCGACATCGCCGAGTGCTACGCGAATCCGCAGGCTGCGGCCGACCTCATCGGCTGGCGCGCAACGCTCGGGATCGACGAGATGTGCGCCGACCACTGGAAATGGCAGGAGGGGAACCCCCGCGGTTTTGTATAATCCGCTGTCCATTTTTCGAGCGATCCCATGCTCAGCTTCGCGTCCGGCTTCATCGTCTCCCTGCTCGTCACGTTGTTCATCGTGCGCTATGCACATCTGCACGAGAAATTCTCGGTCGACAGCGACCTGGCCGGCGTGCAGAAATTCCACGTACGGCCGGTGCCGCGTGTCGGGGGCATCGGGATCCTCGCCGGGGTCGTCATTGCCGCGCTACTCGTGTCGCGGCGCTATCCGACGATCGCCGGCAGCATTCTCGGGATCGTCGCGTGCGGGATGCCGGCGTTCCTGTCGGGCCTCGTCGAGGACCTGACCAAGCGCGTGTCGCCGCGCGCGCGGCTGCTCTGCACGATGGGCGCGGCCGCGCTGGCGTTCTGGCTGCTGGGCATCGCGGTCAAGCGGATCAGCGTGCCGCCGCTCGACTTCCTGCTCGGCTACGTGGCCATTTCGGCGTTCATCACGGTGCTCGCGGTCGCGGCCCTGGCCAACGCGATCAACATCATCGACGGCTTCAACGGCCTCGCGTCGATGGTCAGCTTCATGATGTTCGCGTCGCTTGCGTATGTCGCATTCCACGTCAACGACCCGGTCGTGATGTCGGCGTCGATCATCATGATGGGCGCCGTGCTCGGCTTCTTCCTGTGGAATTTCCCTGCGGGGCTGATCTTCCTCGGCGACGGCGGCGCGTATTTCATCGGCTTCATGCTCGCCGAACTCGCGATCATGCTCGTGATGCGCAATCGCGAAGTGTCGGCGTGGTATCCGGTGCTGCTGTTCATGTATCCGATCTTCGAGACGTGTTTCTCGATCTACCGGAAGAAGTTCATCCGCGGGATGTCGCCGGGGATTCCGGACGGCGTGCATCTTCATATGCTCGTGTACAAGCGGCTGATGCGCTGGGCCGTCGGGACGAAGCACGCGCACGACCTCACGCGGCGCAATTCGCTGACGTCGCCTTATCTTTGGCTGTTGTGCCTCGTTGCGGTGATTCCGGCGACGCTGTTCTGGCGGCACACGGTGCATCTGTTCGTTTTTGTCGTGCTGTTCGCGCTGACGTATGTGTGGCTTTATCTCAGCATCGTCAGGTTCAAGGTGCCGCGGTGGATGGTGGTGAGAAAGGAAAGACGCGGGCAGTGAGTCCAGCACCCAAAACGAAAAAAGCGCCTCGCGGGGCGCTTTTTTCATGCTCGGGGCCAACGTGGGCGGCGTCCGCGAGAGCTCATTCGTTCGATACGGCTCGCGCCATTGGCACGCTCTGCAGCACCGGGGCGACGGTCGTCTGATATTCCGGCACCCAGCGCCGCAGATCCCGGCGCACCTCGTCGTCGCTCAGCACGCGGTGCTGCATCAGCCACGGCAACAGCTCGTCGAGCAGATGGTCCGGCACTTCCCGCGCACGTGCAATCCGCAGCTTCGGATGCGGCGTGCGCGTGGTCGTCTCGTCGTCCGCGAGCAGTTCCTCGTAGAGTTTCTCGCCCGGACGCAGCCCCGTGAATTCGATCCGGATCTGCCCTTCCGAGAAGCCGTAGAGACGGATCAGATCGCGCGCGAGATCCACGATCTTGACCGGCTCGCCCATGTCGAGAATGAAGATCTCGCCGCCGTGCCCCATGCTCGACGCCTGCAGCACGAGTTGCGACGCTTCAGGAATCGTCATGAAGAAGCGCGTGATCTCGGGATGCGTGACCGTCACCGGGCCGCCCTTCGCGATCTGCTGCTGGAACTTCGGGATCACGCTGCCGGCGCTGCCGAGCACGTTGCCGAAACGCACCGTCTCGAACTGCGTGCCTTCGCTCGTCTGCTGCAATGCCTGGCACGCCATCTCCGCGAGCCGCTTGCTCGCGCCCATCACATTGGTCGGATTGACGGCCTTGTCGGTCGAAATCAGCACGAAATGGCGCACGTTGTGGCGGATCGCCGAGCGGGCGACGCGATAGGTGCCCAGCACGTTGTTGCGCAGCGCCTGCCACGCGTTGTGCTCCTCCATCAGCGGCACGTGCTTGTACGCGGCCGCGTGGAAAACGATATGCGGCGCATAGCGCGACATCACCTGGTCGAGCAGCAGCGAATCCTTCGCGTCGCCGATGATCGGTACGACAGGCTGGTCGGGGAAGCGCTCGCGCAGTTCCTCGGCGAGCCGGTACATCGCATATTCGGAGAGATCGAACGCGACCAGTTGCGCCGGCTTGAAACGTAGGATCTGCCGGCACAGCTCGGAACCGATCGAACCGCCCGCGCCGGTTACCATCACGACGCGGCCGCGCAGCAGCGCCTCGACGTGCGGCGTGTCGATCGTGACGGCATCGCGTCCGAGCAAGTCCTCGAGATCGATATTGCGCACCTGCGACAGGAACCCCTGCCCCGGCATCAGCGCGGTCAGCGACGGCAGCACCATCGCCTTCACGCCGGCGCGCACGCACAATGTCGCAACGCGGCGCTGTGTTTCAACGGATGCCGACGGAATCGCGATGATCGCGTATTCGACCTTCATCGCATCGGTCCAGTGCTTCAGGTCGTTGAACGAGCCGAGCACCTTGTAGCCGTAGATCTCGCGCCCCTGCTTGGTCGGATCGTCGTCGAGGAGGCCCACCAGACGCCATTCCCCCGAACGCGACAGTTCGCGCGCGAGGCTCGCGCCGGCCGTGCCGGCGCCGAGCACGAGCACCGGCTTGCCCTGCCCGACGAGCCCGCCGTACAGGTAGAACTCCTTCGTTGCGCGGTACAGCGCGCGGGCGCCGCCCATCGCGAGGAACAGCATCAGCGGCGACACGAGCAACACCGAACGCGGGATGATCGGCGACGGCTGGAACATCACGGCGCCGATCATCACGATCACGCCGCCGCCAATCACCGCCTTCGAAATCCGAACCAGGTCCGGAAGGCTCGCGAACACCCACAGGCCGCGATACAGGCCGAACACGTGGAACATCAGCGCGTAGACGGGCAGCACCCAGACGAGCGCCGTCAGCGCGCCGCCCATGAAATCGGACGGAACGCTGCCGTTGAATCGGACGAGATAGGCGAACAACCACGCGGCGGTGACCGCCGTCAGGTCAAACAGGAAAGCGCTCAGCGAAAGCCATGATGCTTTGGATCGCAACATCGGCAGGAAACCTCAAGAGTTATTTTCGGCGGCCGACTGAAACCGGCGCCAGCGCATGTCGATTACCAGTCCGATACATGCCAGGACGCCGTACCACGCGAAGAACGACAGCCACTGCTGCAGTTCCGGGCGGCCCTTTGCCCACACGGCGACGATTATGCCCGCGAGCATGATGAGGTACCAATAAAGAGCGGTCCGGCGGTGACCTACGCCCGCCCGGACCATCCTTTGATAATAATGCTCCCGGTGCGCTTGCCAGAACTTTTCGCCACGTAACAGACGTCTCAAAAGTGTTACAGATGCGTCGGCAATAAAGGGCGCGAACACCAGCGCCGGGAACCAGATCGGCCAGACGCCGGCCCGCCAGCCCCAATAGCCGAGCGCACCAGCCAGGAATCCGAGCGGAATCGAACCCGCATCGCCGAGAAACAGCCGGGCCGGATGGAAGTTCAGCAGCAGAAAGCCGAGCGCGGCGCCGGCGACAGCCGAGCCGGCCACGGCCAGATCCGGTGACGGCATCGGGCCGGTCAGCGCCGCGACCGCATATGCGCCGAAGCCGAACAGCGCCATGCCGCCCGCGAGGCCGTCGGCGCCGTCCATGAAGTTGTACAGGTTCGTCAGCCACACCATCGCGAAGCCGATGCCGACCAGCAGCCACCACGGTGCGTCGGCCGGGAACACGGCGATCAGCGCGACGACCGCCGCGAGGTGCGCCGAGAATCGCACGCGGGCGGGCAGCCCGCGCCGGTCGTCGATCTGCGACATCGCGGCGAGTCCGGCGGCGGCGACGGCGATCAGCCACAAGTGCGGCGCCAGCGCGAGCAGCGCAACGACGCAGACCGGTACGATGCCCCATCCGCCGACGCGCGGCGTCGGCAGCGTATGGAGCGAACGGTCGTTCGGAATGTCGGTGGCAAGGCGCCACGCGAGGCCGGTCGCGAGCAGCATGCGCAGGATGGCCGTGGACGCGATGGCTGCGGCCAGCGCCACCGCGGCCGCTTCGGGCCACGTGGATATCGGGAGAAACATGGCGATTATTGTTGTGTGTTGCGCGAACGATACCATGCGGCCGTCGCTTCGAGGCCTTGTCTTGTCGTATAAGGCGGATGCCAGTCGAGCACGCGCGTGATCCGGCCCGTATCGAGCTGGAGGCTGCCGGTCAGACGGTCGATCGCCGCGCGGCGGCCGGTCAGTGCGCCGAGCGCCCGCAGCACGGAGGAAGGGACAGCGATCAGGCGCGCCGGCTTGCCAAGCGCATCGCCGACCAGGCGCAACAGGCCCGTGACCGACGGTGCGTCGTCGTCGGCGACGTGGAAGCATTCTCCGGCCGCGCGCGGATCGATCGCGCATCGCAGCAGTGCGTCGGCCAGGTTGTCGACGTAGACGATGCTGCGGCGTGCCGGGATGGAACCGAGCGGCAGCGGCATCCCGCGCGCAACCGCGTCCATCATGCGCAGGAAGTTGGCGCGGACGGTCGGACCGTAGACGAGCGGCGGGCGCACGACCACGACGTCGAGCCCGTTCGCCGCACCGAACTGTGCCAGCTGCCGCTCCGCGCGCAGCTTCGAGCGGCCGTAGGCATCCTGCGGGTCGGGACTCACCGCTTCCGACAGCGGCACCCCGCCATCGCTCTCGCCGACCGCCTTGATGCTGCTCGCGTAAACGATGCGGCGCACGCCATGCTGGCGCGCAGCTTTAGCGAGACGCAAGGTACCGGCGACGTTGGTCGCGTCGAATGCGGCGTCGGGGTCTGGCGACTCGTCGCGCATCACGTGCACGCGTGCCGCGAGATGAATGACGCAGTCGGCGGCAAGATCCGCTGGCCATCCCTCGTCGAGGCCATCGAAATCGGCTGCGTCGTGCACCCATTCACGCACGCCTTCGATAGTTGCGCCCGGACGCCTCACCAGGGCGGTCACGGTATGTCCGGCCTCCAGCGCGCGGCGGCAGACCGCACGGCCGACGAAGCCGTTCGCACCGGTCACGACGAGATGACTCACCACAGCCTCCAGCCGAAACGGTTGTAGAACTTGAACGCGGATGCCGCGAACATGCGGATGTGTGCGAAGCCCTTGCGGGACGCGCCACCGCCGTGATGGATCACGCGGACCGACGGCACATACGCGACGCGCGCGACATCGTGCGTGCGCAGGCTGAGATCGTAGTCCTCGAAGTAGAGGAAATAGCGCGGGTCGAAACCGCCCAGTTTCTTCAGCACTTCCGTGCGGAACAGCATGAAGCAGCCGCTGACGATGGGTGGATCCCAGACGATGTCGTGATCGTTGATCACGTCGCGCATTTCGTAGTGGGCGAGGCGTCGTCGGAAAGGCCTCCGGAGGGCTTGGGGCAGAAAGCCCCGAGTAAACAGATCAAGCAGCGCGGGGTAACGTCTGCAGAGGTATTGCATATCCCCACGCTCATCGTCGATTTGCGGTGTAACGAGGCCAACGTCGGAATGTGCGTTGAGGAAGTCGAATGCTGCCACAAGGGAATCCCCGTCCAAGTCGATATCGGGATTCAGAATCAAGTGGTAGGAGCTCGCTGCTTGTTCAATAGCAAGATTGTGGCCGCGACCGTATCCGACGTTGCCATGTCCTCCGATGTGGGTACAGCAGACATTGTGCGAACGCAATGCATCGATTGCTGGCAGTGATTTCGGCCCATCGCCGTTGTCAACAAGATATAGCGCCGTCGCAGCGCCCGGGCGCACAGCATCGATGCGCTCGAGAGCGTCGAGCAGACTTGTGAGTGTCCCCTCCAATTGCCCCAGATTCGGTCTGTAGACAACGATCGACACCGTCAGATAGTTTGATTGGGATTGATGCACCCGTTGATAAGCCTGTATCCGATAAACACTTTTGATTCAACCTGCCAGCCGCTTTAGAGCCGAGGCTGTATCCGCCGATACAGCGCCTTGATGCGGCGGCGCCATCCAGCCTGGGTCGATAGCAGGGAACGCATGAACGGCACCCGCGCCAGCTCTTTCCGTACCGCCTGACGTGAGATATGAACGACAGCCATTCGGCGCGCCTGCTCCTCCCCCATCGCTACAACTTCGAACGGGCTGAGCGTCACGCGCATCGCGCGTTGCCGCTCCAGGGCCAAAACATAAGCTTCGTGCAACTTCGCCTGACGGGCAAGCGCGACCTTGCTCGACATCGGTACTCTGTAACGCGATGTGACTCGCATAACTGACGAGAAATCCGTCGCACACGAATAGCGCACCCACAGCACCCAGTCTTCGAGTTGGTCGAGATCTTCGTCGAACCCGCCAAATTCGTCATACAAGCTACGATGAAACAGAACGGCTTGAATAGGAGCAAGATTCTCCTGCCAAAGCACTAAGCGCGAATATTCGCGATATTTCAGCGCAACCGGACCTTCGCGATACGTTACCGAGTCGGCAGTGAGCTCCAAAATCTCCGTCGGCACTTCATGCGAAGCACTGTAGACGACGCGGTTTGAACCATCTTTTGCGACCTGCATCAACGTCTCGACATGGTCTGCATAAAACTGATCGTCGTCGTCGAGGAATCCGATCCATTCTCCGCGCGCGATCGACAAGCCGAGATTTCCGGCCGCGCTCCGGCCAACCGGCACACCGGTCGCTTCATAACGCACGTTGAGGCGACCGGAAAACTCGGTGTCGACCATATCACGGCTATCTGCCGGCCCGTCCTCCACAACGACGACCTCGATGCGCGGATAAGTCTGATGCGACAGGGACATAAGCGCTTCGCGTAGCAATGCCGGACGGCGATGGGTGCGTACGACAATCGAAACCAGCGGCACTACATCAGCATCGAGTTCCTTGGTAGCAAACGCAAAAAATGCTCCATCACGGCGCTCGCCATAACCCCAGAAACGAAAATCCGGACGAAAACCCGCGTCCCGATAGCGAGCTCCCGTGCGCCGGAAATAGGCTGCGGTTTCCATGTATCGGATCAGGGTTGATACATGCTGGCGCCTCGCAGACGGAAAGCGCTGGGGTCGCGCGAATTCCAGGAGCCAACATCCATAGCCTCGCAACACGTCGCCCCAGAATCCAAAGCGAGTACGCAGTTGCAACGAAGCTAGCACGCCGCCGGTGATCTGGAGCGGCTTGACTTCCCTCGGCTTCGAGTAACTATCGTGTATGACGATCGCACGCGGTTCATACCGTAACCCCCATCCCGCGGCTCGCAATCGCCAGGACAGGTCGACGTCTTCACCATACATGAAGATTCGTGGCTCGAATCCGGCTGCTTGTGCAAACGCGGCCCGCCTGAACACGACTGCTGCGCCGGTCACCCAATCGGTCCGAAGTGTAACGGGGTCGTAAAGCTTGGGGTGCTCGTACGGAACTTGCCGCAACTCCCACGCACCGATGTTGTCGGGCGAGCCGATAATAGCCGTTTGCAACTCCGTCATCGCGTTTGAATGCAAACGTATGTCCGGATTCAACACGAAGAAAAAAGGCGCGGCCGCCAATTCAAACGTGGCATTGTGCGCAGCACCGAACCCTACATTCTGTTGTGAATGTACGATCGATATTTCAAACGGATAGCGGCCGCAATTGCAGGCAAACCGATCCCACCTTGCCGCATCGGCGGGATCGTTGTTGCGAAGCCAGAGACGGATTTCGATACCTGCGCAAGACTTTTGAGCAGCGAGACTGTCCAGTAGGTCGGCAACGATTGCTTCCGCCTCACGATATACCACGACGGATATGTCAAATCGCATTTCTCATCCTGTCTTCGTGATCGACGACATCCATCGTCAACATCGCGGCATCACCCCAATCGCCTAACAATTCTTCTAGCGACGATCCTCGAACTGTCATACGTCTTCCGAACGATTCGGTACAAGCGCGGATGCTTGATGAAAAATCGACGTAACGCATCCAGCTTGGCAGCCCCCTGGAGCACGGCGATGTCACTCTCAAGTTTTTTGATCCAATTTCGCTGATCGACAATGAGCTTGATAGTCCCAGGAGGGAAAACATGATACTGATCGTTGTGCTTCGCAACGATTTTCGCGTAATCACGCTGCCACTCAGCTTGCGAATGAACCGAGAACGACGATTCTCCAGAACGCCATTTTCGATAAATACCGGTGATCTCCGGGCTACTCTCGACGCCACAGACAAATGCAACACGCATTTCGAAATCCCAGTCCTCCGCCGTATCGAGCGACTCATCAAATCGAATGCCCATCTCTTGGAAGGCAGCGCGAGGAAACGCAAGGGAAAGAGGCGGAGAATAGTTCTGCGACAGATGTTCGAAAAAGTCGAAGTGCGACGGGTACGGCGTCGTGATTGCAGAAATAGTTCGATAGCCGAGCGCGCCATCCGGCCTGATGCCGGTCGACACAATGTCCTGCTCTGCGGCTGTTGCGCGCAATACGCAGCCCGCTGCCTTCTCGCTCAACTTCTTGAATGTCTCGACCCAGTGCGCAAACACTATTTCATCGTCGTCCAGGATCGCAACATAGTGCCCCATGGCGGCGGCAAAGCCGTCGTTCAACGGCGCGGTACGTCCGCCCCGATCACAACGAATTACGCGAACGCGATTCCGGATGTACTCAGGCAGATCTTCCGCGACACGCTTCACCGCGTAATACTGTTTCTCTTCAGGCTTGTGCGCAACGACAAGTACTTCAAAATCCTGGCAAGTCTGTGCAGTCAAACAAAGCAAGGTATCGCGTAGATTACCCAGGCGCTTGCCCTGCGTGCGAGTAATAATCGACAAAAATGGACGGCTTTGCTTGGGATCCGCGAGCAGAGGCGTATCCTGACGAGCTCCCGGTAAATAAGCACGCACTAGCTCATTGACTACCCCGAACTCGTCCGAGGCACTACGGATCTGCCACAGATAGCGCGACGCGAAAGTCTTTCCGGTCAATAGCGGATGTGCGTACGGGAATGCCTGGTCGCTCGACTCAAGATCATAGTCGCGTGCGCCCACTTGGTGCCACCCTGCCCGCTTCGTCATTGCCCCAAGCAATCTGTCGGTGTGGTGAATGACGTGCGTATGATCAAGCAGGCCGACTTCGGTATAGTCCCAGTGCCCGGTCAGCAGTTTAGCTCCGAGATCCCGATGGCCACCGTTCGGCACGCTGATCACGAGCAATATCGAACGCTGTGCGGCAAATTCGCGCAAGCGGTCCAGCAACGCCAGTCCGTTGGTTATATGCTCAAGCGTATCGATAATCGATATCGACGCGACTTGGCGGCCTTTGAGCACTCCATCGATTTCGGCGAATACACCGTCGAGATGATGAAGGTCGATTCGCCTCGTTTCGAAGCCCCGCGATTCGAGGTTCTGGAGCGCATCCGGATCCGCATCGAAACCGATGTAGGTGAGTCCGAGGTCGCGAATCGGTTCCGCAACCGCACCATATCCGCAGCCGATATCCAGGTGTACGCCACTACCGGTGCCGAATTCCTGGACCAGCGCGACGACGTTGCTGTAAATCGAATATTCGTGATATTGAAATTGATAGGTCGCTGAATTCATAGTTTAGAAGCGATGTTTCGCGTAGAAGCCGTCGATGAATTGAGCTACCCGATGCTCTCGGTCGAGCTGAGCCGGCAATTTGCCTGCATCCTTCAGTTCACGATATTTTCTTGCTGCCTTTTTCTCGACTTCGCTACCGCACGCGAGCAACTGGCGCTCGATACGGTCCGCCAACGCACCGTTCGAGAACTTATGCGCAAGGATCATCGCGGCTTCAGCGGAGTAATACTCCTCAGCTCCACCCACGATCCACTTGCCGGCCGTCGACAAGCGCTTGTCGTGGAACAGCGCAGCCGACGGCTGGAATACCACTTTGTAACCCGCTAGACGAACTCGCCACGAGAAATCCACGTCGTCGCAATATAGAAAGAACGCGTCGGAATCGAAACCGTTCACCTCTTTGGCTACGGCAGCCGAAACAAGAGCGCAGGCGGTCGTTGCCCAGCTCGTCTCACCAGTAACCTGATCGTAGTCCTTGGGATGCTCGATCGGCACCTGCCTTGCTTCGACGATAGCCACGCCGTGCTTGCGCATCGGACGAACCAGTTCGCCAAAAATATTAGGCGCCACTACCGTATCGGGATTCAGAATCAGCACGAGATCCGTATGCAGATCGGCGAGCAGCCGATTCTGCCCGGCTGCCGACCCAAGATTGGCGTCGAAAAACGTGTACTGGATCCGAGCGATACCTTGCGGACGAAGTTTCGCCGCCCGGCTCTCGATCTCTTCAGGCGTGAAGACGGGCTCCGGCGAACAATCGCCAAGCGCGACTTCCACCGATGACAATGCACCGGACGCAATCGCGAGATCTGCGGCGCGCGCGATACTTTCAAGCGCAACGTCAATATGTTCTTGACTGTTGTTGTACAGAACCGATTGAATCCGCAATGATGCGGGACCGGTGATTGTCGTGTCGTGCAGTGGCACTGGTAACCTCTGTTGTATAACTAGTTCTTTCGATCGAGCTCTCGCGCAATCCAAGTCTGCAATTCGCTGATCCCTCGCTCCAACGACCACTGAGGTTTCCACGCGAGGTTCGCCAGCGACTCACTCAAATCACAGGCCGCGTGTCTCACGTCGCCGTCGCGAAATGCACCGTTCACCTGGGGAGCAGGCGCACCGTAGTGATTGGCGATGATACGAGCCATCTCCAGGATGCTCGTTGCCTGACCTGAGCCGATATCAAAAACGGACAACGGCGCCGATTCACGCATCAGCGTCGCGACGATAGCATCTGCGACATCGTCGATGCTTACGAAGTCGCGCGTCACATTACCGTCTTCGTACAACGGAATGACCTTTTTTTCACGCGCAAGGCGGGAAAAGAGTGCGACTATCCCCGTATAGGAATTAGTCAACGACTGACCGGGGCCATAGACGTTTTGCAAACGTAGAATCGACAACGGTGTCTTGGTCGCAAGCGCCCACGCGCTCAGAACATGTTCCTGCGCAAGTTTCGTCCCACCATAGACGCTCGTCGGTCTCGGCTCAGTTCGATCTGCGCGGGAGGGCAACATCGTCATCCCCGGGAAATCCCACTGCGCCGCCTCAAGCTGTGCACGTCCGCGCTGACCGGGATAGACCACCGTCCCGTCATCCTTCCTCCAAGCACCTTCGCCATAGATCGCGCGGCTGCTGGTCAGCAAGATATGCTCGACGGCGACGCCGTGCTTGACGAGCGCATCCGTAAGTCGCGTCGTACCAACGACATTGACGAGCGAATGCCGGCTCGCTTCCGTCAATGACTGCCCGGTCCCGGTTTCGGCTGCAAGATGGATAACAATGTCAGGCTGGAAATCGGGCAACAGCGCATCCCAAGCTTCGGCCTCCGTAACGTCTGCGACGAAGAGCTCTGCCTTTTCATCGAGTGCATCGGGCCGAACCGCACGCTCGTGAATCTGCGGATGCAGGTTGTCCATTACAACATAGCGGCCTGCACGCGGCGCAAGACGTTTCGATATCGCACAGCCGATAAAACCCGCCCCCCCCGTTACGAGAACTTTTTTCCCGTCGATCAAGCTTGCGTTCACGTCGCTCATCACACTCCCTCTTTCTTCAAAATCGACTTACCCCAACAATTCTTCCAACCGCGCCCGGGCCCCCAATCTTTCAGTTCAAGGGCACGCTTCTCGATCAAATGCCAACTGAGCCATGCGCAGATGCATGTAAAGAAAACGGAGGCAGTCAGATATAAAACGAATCCATACTTGTAAACACCCGCGTAGGCCAGCAATTGCTGCACAAGGAATCCAAAAACGTAAATTCCATACGAGTAGTCGTTCTTGGAGCCTATCCTGCGTGCCCACAGTGGCAAACGGCATGCGAGCCAGAGGATCGCGTACACCATTGCCGGATAGCCAAGCAGCAGATAACCGCCCTTGAACAAGGAAACGAGGTAGACGACGATCGAAAACATGCCCAGTTTGTCGGTGATCGGCAAGGATTTCGAATACGCAGCCGCAGTCGATCCGATCAGAAAAATAGTTCCATACTGTATGAGGTGACGATCGCTCGCCCATGGAACAAGCTGCGCGGAAAATGCCGGATTCACGGTCTGAATAGCAAGCATGAGCCATGCAATGAACGTCGCGGCAAGCAGCACTCTTCGATGCTCCGTCAGCAGCCCGAACACGGCAAAAATACCGACCATCACGTAACATTTCGCCTCGTAGATCAGCGTCCAGATCGATCCGTTGAACACGCTTTCGGAAATCGAGCGGCCATAGGGCGTGGTATCACGAAGCAGATTGTTTATCCCGTATTGACCAATCGTAAGTTGCCAATTGTTCACGAGATATCCGAGGGGTCCACCGATGTTCGAATTCCAATACCCGTCCAGCGTTCCCGCCTGCAAGTAATGGAGCACGGGGCCGACACCGAACGCAGTCACCACTAGCACCGCCCAATAGGCTGGAAAGATTCGCACGCATCTGCGCCATGCGAACTGCAATAGATCTGCCCTCATGCCACTCTTGGCGATAAGGAAGCCGCTGATCGCAAAAAATCCAGACACACAAATCCCGCCCATCGAATCCTGACCGAGAGTCAGACGCCACATCGGGTCGGAGCCGAATCCACCAAGTGGGAATGCATGGTCCCAAAGGACCATCGTTGCAAACACGAGACGCAACAGCCCGAACCCGTTGTCATGGCTCGACAGCCGCTCCGAGGATTTCGATACTTGTGATGTCGCGACGCGGGCCGGCCCCGATGCAGGCGTCACTGCGACATCGCCGAATCGGTCCGGAGCAGTGACAGGGAGATCGGGTTTCATTGCAGTGCCTCCATCTTGTTTGATTCTTCCCGCTCAAGTGCAATTTCATGCATTGGGATCCCGATCAACCCCGTGCTCACGCTCGTCGAATGCGACTTAAGCAGTACGGCATCGTGCAACCATTGATGGATCACATGGTCGCTTTGCGATCCATCGGCAACGGCGACGGTCACCGAGTAGTCCCCAACTGGCAATACAGGCATCCGAAAAACAAACTTGACCGAGAAGACTTCGCCAACAGCGACGGAAAACGGCTCCTGCAGCGTCGTGAGATAGGTATTGTCACCGAACAGATTCTGCCCGAGGCGATCGCGGATGATGAATCCGACAATCGCACGCTCCAATGCCTGCAGCGCTTTGACGCTGATATGAACGCGGACGATCTCGCCGCCCACGATCCAATTCAGCGGCGCGCCCGCCTCATCTTCAATACGAACATGCTCGATCAGGGCGCCGCCAAGGCCGAAATTTTTTGCGTCGTGGCTGAACTGAAACAGTTCGACGTCGTTTCGCAACTTCGACGCGTTGATGAGTTGTTCGCGCTGATCACGCACATCACCTTCAGATATCGTCCGAACGACCGAGCTACGTTCGGCCGAACGCTTCTGCCGCCCAGATACTCGATGCTGTTCCTCGTAAAAGGCCTCGAGATACGAATCGCACACATCCTTCGCGGCTCCGATTTCTCTCACGTGACCCTTGTCGAGCCAAACGACGCGCGTGCATAAATTGACCACCGCATTCGTATCATGGCTGACGAACAAGATCGTTCCCCGCTCCATAAAAGCGCGAAGAAAACGCATGCACTTTTGCGTAAAGAACGCATCCCCGACCGCCAGTGCCTCATCGATCACCAGCACGTCCGCATCGACATGCGCGATAACCGCAAATGCAAGCCGCACATACATGCCGCTTGAATAGGTCTTGACAGGCTGGTCTACGAAATCGCCGATGTCAGCAAATGCAAGGATGTCGTCGAGCCGCTCCTCTATCTGCGTTTTCGATAACCCAAGCAACGCCGCATTCATGAAGACGTTTTCGCGGCCGGTAAACTCCGGGTTGAATCCCGCCCCCAGTTCAAGCAGTGCGGCAATCCGTCCGTTGATCGCGACGCGTCCGCTCGACGGCGTCAGCGTACCGCAAATGATTTGGAGCAGTGTCGATTTTCCCGATCCGTTCCGACCGATGATTCCAATCGTCTCGCCTCTTTGCACATGAAACGAGACATTTCGCAGTGCATGAAATTCTGCTGGGCCTTCTGTACCAAGGAATCGCGCTGGCACCAGCTTCGCGAGACCGCCGATGCGATGACGCAAAGCGGTCTTGAGCCGGTCGGCCGGCTTGGCGAAAACGCGAAAGTGCTTGCTGACACTCTCGACGCTGATTGCGGGAGTTTCACAGGACATCGGCAAACCCCTTTCGCATCAGCTGAAAATACTTGAAACCTGCGCATGCGATCACCGTGCCGCCGAGCAGCGCAAGGCCGAGCGAGTAAAAATCCGGCGTTCGACCATCGAGAAGTATCCCGCGCGATTGCTCGATAAACAATGTCAGCGGATTGAGTTCCAACCAGAAACGATACTTCTCCGGCAACGCGGACGCCGGGTAAAACACCGGCGACAAAAACATCAACACCATGGTGAACAAACCGGTAATCTGCCCAACGTCCCTGACGAACACGCCGGTCGCTGCGAGAAACCAAGCGACGCCAAGCGCCATCAGCATCAGCGGCAGAAGAACGATCGGCAGATACAACGCTGTCGCAAAAATGAAATGCTTGAATAACGCGAAACCGAGAAGCAAGACGACAAGGCTGACGAGTGTATGAAAGAACGCGGACAGCAACGCGACAAGCGGCAGTATTTCCAGAGGAAACACGATCTTCTTCACATAACTCGGGTTATTCAGGATCAATGTCGGCGCCCGGTTGACACATTCGGCAAACAAGCCGTGAATCGTCATCCCTACGAACAGCATCATCGCGAACTGCGCGCGCCCTTGATCGGCTCCGCTCCCCCATCGCGACTTGAACACGAAAGAGAAGACGAACGAATACACCGCCAGCATCAGCAGCGGATTGAAGAAGGACCACGCCAGTCCCAGCACCGACCCGCGATAGCGCCCGACGACTTCCCGTTTCGTCATCTGCCAGATGAGCGAAGCGTTTCGCGCGATCGAGCCTACGAGACTTCGCGGAGTAGTAACGAAAATGCTGATTATCGACATCGTGTGAAACAGGTTGGGCTCTCTTGCTTCATTTGAAGAACAGATCTCTTACGCACAGATCGACTGCGTATCTCCAGTCGGGAAGCTCGATGCCAAAGCGTGCGCTCAGCGCATCGTTCGACAGCACCGAGTTGGCCGGACGCTTCGCCGGCACTGGATAAGCGCTCGACGGAATCGGCATGACCGTTTTCACTGCAAGCGGCGACGCGCCCGGCAGTGAACGCCACGACTCAAAAACAGCCTCGGCAAAGTCATGCCATGAAGCCCGACCTGCGGACGTCATGTGATAGAGGCCCGATTCAAATGACCCGGCCTTGCGTTCGCGAATGGCAGCGGCCAACGCATGCGCAGTACCGTCGGCAATCGAGCGTGCCCAAGTCGGCGCGCCGAACTGATCGGCAACCACGCTCAATTCCTCCCGCTCCTTCGCAAGACGAAGCATGGTTCGAAGAAAATTCTTGCCACGCGCCGCAAAAACCCAAGTTGTGCGAAAGGTAAGCCAGTCTCCGCCCGCCTGCTCGACTGCCAGTTCTCCGCCCAGCTTACTTGCGCCGTAGGCATTTACAGGACAGGTAGCGTCCGATTCCATATACGGGGACGTTTTGGTTCCGTCGAAGACGTAATCTGTCGAATAGTGGACAAACAATCCGCCGATACGCTTGGTTGCGCTGGCCAGTTCACCGACCGCCTCCGCATTGATCACGTTCGCCGTCTCGATGTCCGTTTCCGCCGCATCGACTGCGGTATAGGCGGCAGCGTTGACAACCACATCCGGCATCAACTTGTCGATGGCGCGCGAGAGCGTGTCCGGGCGCGCGAGGTCCGCATCTTGACGCATCAGTGGAACAACCTGCCCTAGGACCGACAGGCTGCGGGACAACTCCCAGCCTACTTGCCCGTTGGCACCCGTTACGACGATCTTCATTCGTACACCTCGGCTTCGCCCAACCGCTTGCCCGCCGCATCCTTCGCAGCGAGCAGTGGCTCGAAATCAATCGGCCACTGGATGCCGATTTCGGGATCGCTCCACACAATGCTGCGCTCGTGTTCGGGGAACCAGTAGTCGGTCGTCTTGTAGAGGAACTGCGCCGCATCCGACAGCACGACAAAACCATGCGCGAAGCCGGGCGGCACCCACAGCTGGCGATGATTGTCCGCCGACAGCGTCACACCAACCCACTTGCCGAAGTTCGGCGAGCTCTTGCGAATGTCGACCGCGACGTCGAACACCTCGCCCTCCACCACGCGCACGAGTTTGCCCTGAGCGTGCTGGATCTGATAATGCAACCCGCGCAGCACGCCCTTCGCCGAGCGCGAATGGTTGTCCTGCACGAACTCGATACCGGTTTCGACGAGCTCGGCGAACTCATGCCCGTTGAAGCTCTCGTAGAAATACCCGCGCGCGTCGCCGAATACCTTCGGCTCGATGATCTTGACTTCCGGCAGCGCCGTTGCCGTTACTTGGATGGCCATGCGACTTGATCCGTGAGAATGTTCTTCAGGTACTGCCCGTATCCGTTCTTGGCGAGCGGCTGTGCCAGCTTCAGCACCTGCTCGGCATCGATCCAATGACGGCGATACGCGATTTCCTCCGGGCATGCGACGACCAGCCCTTGACGCTTCTGCAGCGTTGCGATGAACGTCGCCGCCTCGATCAGCGAATCATGCGTACCGGTATCGAGCCACGCATAACCGCGCCCCATGATCTCGACATTGAGCGCGCCGTCCTTGAGATAGCGAGAATTGATGTCGGTGATTTCCAGCTCGCCGCGCGGCGATGGCTTGATGTCGGCCGCGATGTCGCACACCCGGTTGTCGTAGAAATACAGGCCGGTCACCGCGTAGTTCGAACGCGGCTGCGCCGGTTTCTCTTCGATCGACAGCGCGCGGAACGACTTGTCGAACTCGACGACGCCATAACGTTCCGGATCGTGCACGTGATACGCGAACACCGTCGCGCCGGCTTCCTGCGCGTGCGCACGCTCGAGCTGCTTCGCGAGATCGTGGCCGTAGAAGATGTTGTCGCCGAGGATCAACGCCGACGGATCGTTGCCGACGAATTCCTTGCCGATGATGAACGCTTGCGCGAGGCCGTCGGGCGACGGCTGCACCGCATACTGAATGTTCATCCCCCACTGGCTGCCGTCGCCGAGCATCGACTCGAAGCGCGGCGTGTCTTGCGGCGTCGAGATGATCAGCACGTCGCGAATGCCTGCGACCATCAGCGTCGACAGCGGGTAGTAGATCATCGGCTTGTCGTACACCGGCAGCAGCTGCTTCGATACGACGTGCGTGATCGGATACAGCCGCGTGCCCGAACCGCCCGCCAGGATGATGCCTTTACGTGCCATCGTGTTTCTCCTCAGCTGCGCTTCGCATAGTTGGTTTCGACCCACTTGCGGTACTCGCCCGACGCGACTTCGTCGGCCCAGACCTGATTGTCGAGATACCAGTCGACGGTCTTCGCGAGGCCGGTCTCAAACGTTTCCGCCGGCTTCCAGCCAAGCTCACGCTCGAGCTTGCGCGCATCGATCGCATAGCGGCGATCGTGGCCCGGGCGATCCGTCACGTAGGTGATCTGGTCGCGATACGAACCGGCCGCCTTCGGGCGCGCCTTGTCGAGCAGATCGCACAGCGTATGCACGACCTCGAGGTTCTTCTTCTCGTTCCAGCCGCCGACGTTGTACGTCTCGCCCGGCACGCCGCGCGCGAGCACTTCACGGATCGCGCTGCAGTGGTCGCCGACATACAGCCAGTCGCGCACGTTCTGGCCGTCGCCGTACACGGGCAGCGGCTTGCCGGCGAGCGCATTCGCGATCATCAGCGGGATCAGCTTCTCGGGGAACTGGTACGGGCCGTAGTTGTTCGAACAGTTCGTCGTCAGCGTCGGCAGGCCGTACGTATGATGGTACGCGCGCACCAGATGGTCCGAGCCCGCCTTCGTTGCCGAATAGGGGCTGTTCGGCGCATAGGGCGTCGTCTCGGAAAACTGCGGATCGGTCGCCGACAGCGAGCCGAACACCTCGTCGGTCGACACGTGCAGGAACCGGAACGCCGCCTTGTCGGCGTCGTTCAGGCCGTTCCAGTATTGGCGGGTCGCCTCCAGCAGCGTGAACGTGCCAACGACGTTGGTCTGCACGAAATCGGCCGGGCCGTGGATCGAGCGGTCGACGTGGCTTTCGGCTGCGAAGTGCAGGACCGCGCGCGGCTTGTGCTCGGCGAACAGTGCGTCGAGCGCGGTACGATCGCAGATGTCGACGCGTGCGAACACATGTTTCGGATTGCCGTCCAGTGACTGCAGCGTACGGAGGTTGCCGGCATAGGTCAGCTTGTCGACATTGAGCACGGCCTCGTCGGAATCGCGCAGCCAGTCGAGTACAAAGTTGGCACCGATAAAGCCCGCGCCGCCCGTAACCAGAATCATGAGACTCCCTCAGTAGTAATGCGCGGCGGACGCCTCCAGGCGGTCGCCACGTCAAAATTCGAAGCACTTGGCGATGGTCGCCAGATCAGACCGCGAATTTTAACCGGTCGACATGTCCGCCAAAGTCATGAAATGCTAATTTTGTTCGGGAAAACGACAATTATAGGGAGCCGCGCGGCGCAAAAGCCATGCTGCTAACAACTTGATACAGCGCTCCGCACCCTCGCCGGCAACGGAATTTCCCACCAAATCAAGCGCATTTCCGAGAACATCGACCAAAAAATCACGCTGAATTCCGATTACTTTTCTTTTTTCCGGGAAACCCGGAGGATCCGCCTCTCATGACCCCCACCCCCATCGCCATCGGCGACATCCAAGGCTGTCATTCAGCTTTCCAGTCGCTGTCCGAAAAGCTTTCAGCCCCCGCCGACACCCCGCTATGGATCGCCGGCGACATCGTCAACCGCGGCCCCGACTCCCTCGCCGCGCTGCGCGCGCTGGTCGACCTCGGCCCGCGCGCGACCGTCGTGCTCGGCAACCACGACCTCCATCTGCTGGCGGTGTCAGCCGGCATCCGCACCGAACGCCCGGGCGACACGATCGGCGAAATCCTCGACGCCCCCGACGCCGACGCGCTGCTGGACTGGGTCCGCCACCGCCCGTTCGCGCACTTCGAAAACGACATGCTGCTCGTGCACGCGGGCGTACTGCCGCAATGGGACACATCGCTCGCGCTCGAACTCGCGGACGAACTCCAGCGCGCACTGCGCGCCCCCGACTGGCGCGACACGCTTCAAGGCCTGTACGGCAACGAGCCGAATCAATGGAGTCCGAACCTGAAAAAACGCGACCGGATGCGCGTCGCGTTCAACGCGTTCACGCGCTTGCGGTTCTGCACGCCCGATGGCGCGATGGAGTTCAAGACGAACGGCGGCCCCGACAGCGCGCCACCGGGCTACCTGCCGTGGTTCGACGTACCGGCGCGCCGCACCGAAAACGTAACGGTCGTGTTCGGGCACTGGGCCGCGCTCGGCCTGATGCTGCGCGACAACCTCGTCGCGCTCGATTCGGGGTGCGTATGGGGAAATCAACTGTCGGCCGTGCGACTGACGGCCGACCCGGCACAGCGTACGGTCACGCAGGTGCAGTGCGACGCGTGCCGCACGCCGGGCGGCGAGTAGCCCGCACGCGCGGCGTGCGGACGAAATGAAGCATCACCCTTCGCGCCCAGGCACCGGCTGTTCGGCAGCCGCATCGCCCGCCGTGCCGGCGCCGATTTCGGTCGCCGGATACGCATGCTTCGCCAATTCAGCCAGCGACTCGGGCGACGGCTTGCCGACCCTCGCCTGCAGCGTCTCGAGCGCGGCCGCGATCGCATCGCGCGCCGCCGCCGACGTCGCGCGCCGATCACCGCCCGGCGCGATCGGCTCGCACACGTACAGGTGCGCGACGAGCGGACCACCGCGCAACACCATGTCGAGCGACATTCCGAGCGACAGCTCGCCCGTATACGCCGGCGCGACCGACTGCCGCCGCTGCGCGTCCTCGTACATGAGGCAGATCGGCTGCACCGCGCAGCCGGCCGACACCGCGGCCTGAAACAGGTTCGCGTGGAACGGCAGCAGCGCCTGCCCGTCCGACGTCGTGCCCTCCGGAAACACACACATCACACCGCCGTTGCGCAACCGGTCGGCCATCTCGTGCATGACCCGCATCGCCTCGGTGCGCTTCTCGCGCTGCAGGAACACGGTGTCGAGCTTCTCCGCCAGCCAGCCGACCACCGGCCATTGCCGCACCTCGGCCTTCGACACGAACGGCGTCGGCCGCCACGCGTTGACGGTGTAGATGTCCAGCCACGACACGTGGTTGCCGACGACGAGCGCCCCCGCGTCGAGACGCGCCCCGTCGTTGTGGACGACGAGGCGCATCCCGCAGATCCGCAGCAGCTTGAGCGACCAGCGGCGCGTGAGTTCGAGGCGCCGCGCGGGGCCGACATGCGAAAAGCGCAGCGCGACGATCGCCATGCCGCGCAGCAGGTGAAAGACGAGACGCAGCTTGCGAAGAGCGGTCATGGCGAAGATCCGGCTGGGTTCAGTGACGCTCGAACGCGACCTGCCCCGCCACGAGCGTCGCACGCACGCAGGCCGGCAGTTCGTAGCCGAGGAACGGCGAGTTGTGGCCCTGGCTCTTCAGCACGCGCGGCTCGACGCGCCAGTGCGCGCGCGGGTCGAACACGCACAGGTCGGCCGCGCCGCCTTCGGCCAGGCGGCCCGCCGGCAACTGCAGCACGTCGGCCGGCGCGGCCGTGATGCGGCGCAGCGCCTGCGCGAGCGGCGTGTTCGTTTCATCGGCCCACTTCACCGTGAGCGACAGCAGCAGTTCGAGCCCCGTCGCGCCCGGCGTCGCTTCGGCGAACGGCAGCAGCTTCTCGTCGTCGTCGACCGGCGTGTGATCGGAGCAGATCGCATCGATCGTGCCGTCGGCGAGCGCCGCGCGGATCGCTTCGCGATCGCGCTCGCCGCGCAGCGGCGGATCGAGCCGGAACTGCGAATCGAAGTAGCCGATGTCGACGTCGATCAGGTGCAGGTGGTTCACGCCGACGTCGCACGTCACGGGCAGCCCCTCGGCCTTCGCCGCGCGCACGAGCGCAAGGCCGGCCGCCGACGACAGGCGGGCGAGGTGCACGCGCGCGCCCGTCACGCGCATCAGTTCGAAGATCGTGTGCAGCGCGATCGTCTCGGCCGCGACCGGCACGCCGGACAGCCCGAGCCGCGACGCGAGCGCGCCGCTCGCGGCGACGCCGCCGCGGCCGATGAACGCGTCGAGCGGCCGCAGCCACGTCGTGTAGCCGTAGGTGCTCGCGTATTGCAGCGCGCGCAGCAGCACCTGCGTGTCGCGCACCGGCACGTTCGCATGCGTGAAGCCGACGCAGCCCGATTCGGTCAGCGCGACCATCTCGGTGATCACTTCGCCCTTGAGGCCGACGGTGAGCGCGCCGAGCGGATGGACGTTCGCCTGGTGCAGGTTGCGGGCACGGAACTTGAGCATCTCGACGAGGCCCGGCTCGTCGAGCACGGGGTCGGTGTCCGGCGGGCACACGAGGGTCGTCACGCCGCCCGCGACGGCCGCGGCCATCTCGGACGCGAGCGTCGCCTTGTGCTCGTAGCCGGGCTCGCGCAGCCGCGCGCACAGGTCGACGAGACCGGGCGCGACGATCAGGCCCGACGCGTCGATCGTCTTCTCCGCGTCGAAACCGGCCGGCGCCGTACCTGCTGCCGCGAGCGCGGCGATCTTGCCGTCCGCGACGAATACGTCGGCCTGCCGCTCGGTGCCGGCGACCGGGTCGATCAGCGTGCCGCCTTTGATATGAATCTTCATGCGCTGTCTGTAAATGCGTTGATTGCGTGAATAAGGATGCGCGAAAGCGGGCTCAGTCGCTGTTGCCGGCGACGATGCCCATCACCGCCATCCGTACGGCGATGCCGAACGTGACCTGGTTGAGGATCACCGACTGCGGGCCGTCGGCGACCTGCGAGTCGATCTCGACGCCGCGGTTCATCGGGCCCGGGTGCATCACGATCGCGTCGGGTGCGGCGAGCGCGAGGCGCTCGGGCGTCAGGCCCCACGTCTTGAAATATTCCTGCGCGGACGGCAGCAGCGCGCCGCTCATCCGCTCGTTCTGCAGGCGCAGCATGATGATCACGTCGACGCCCTTCAGGCCTTCGTCGAGGTTGTGGAACACCTTCACGCCCATCTGCTCGAGGCCGCCCGGCAGCAGCGTGCGCGGGCCGATCGCGCGCACTTCCGGCACGCCGAGCGTGGTGAGTGCGTGGATGTCCGAGCGCGCGACGCGCGAATGCAGGATGTCGCCGACGATCGCCACGCGCAGCTTCGTGAAGTCGCGCTTGTAGTGACGGATCGTGTACATGTCGAGCAGGCCCTGCGTCGGGTGCGCGTGCCGGCCGTCGCCCGCGTTGATCACGTGCACGTGCGGCGCGCAGTGCTCGGCGATCAGGTACGGCGCGCCGCTCGACGCATGGCGCACGACGAACAGGTCGGCATGCATCGCCGACAGGTTGTTGATCGTGTCGAGCAGCGACTCGCCCTTGCTCGTCGACGACGCGTTGATGTTCAGGTTCAGCACGTCGGCCGACAGGCGCGTCGCGGCGATCTCGAAGGTCGTGCGCGTGCGCGTCGAGTTCTCGAAGAACAGGTTGAACACCGACTTACCGCGCAGGAGCGGCACCTTCTTCACCTCGCGGTCCGTCACGCTGACGAACTGCTCGGCCGTGTCGAGGATGTGGTTGACGATCGAGCGCGGCAGGCCCTCGATCGACAGCAGGTGTTTCAACTCGCCGTTTTTCGTGAGCTGCGGGTTGCCCTTCAGGAAACCGTAGCGGAACCGCTCGGGGCTCGCGGCCGCGGCGGGATTGCCGGTGCGGCCAGTGGTGTCGGTGGTCATGGTGTGCGTGATTCCAACTATGCAAACGGGCCGCGGTACGAACCGGCGGCCCGGGATACGGTTGCGCGGTTCGCTCAGGCGCCGTGCGCCTCGATGCGCAGCGTGAGCTGCGCGGCTTCGTCGCGCGCGAGCACGAGCGTCGCATCGGCCGGCACGTCGAGGGTGCCGCCCGCGAAACGCGCGGCGACCGGCAGTTCGCGGCCGCCGCGATCGGCGAGCACCGCAAGCTCGACCGCGGCCGGACGGCCGTAGTCGAACAGTTCGTTGAGCGCGGCGCGCACGGTGCGGCCGGTGTACAGCACGTCGTCGACGAGCACGATGCGCGCGCCGTCGACCTCGAACGGCAGCGACGTGGGGCTCGCCTGGCTGTGCAGCCCCTTCTTCGCGTAGTCGTCGCGATGCAGCGCGACGTTCACGACGCCGAATCCCGGCGCGCCGAGATCGCGCGCGAGGCGCTCGGCGAGCCAGGCGCCGCCGCTGTGAATGCCGGCGAGCCGCGGGCCGCCCGGCTCGGCGAAGGCCGTGCCGTATGCGTCGCGGATCTGGTCGAGCAGGACGCGGTAGAGCGCGTCGGCATCAATGGTGCTCATGGTCGGACAATTGATCGAGATACTGTTGAAGGATCACGCGCGCGGCCTCGGCATCGAGTATCTCGGCGCGTGCGCGCCCGCGCACGTTGCGCTCGCGCAGCCCGGCCTCGGCCTCGACCGACGAGTAGCGTTCGTCGACCCACGTGACGGGAAGCCCGAAGCGGCCGTTCAGCTGGTTGCCGAAACGCTTCGCCTGCTGCGTCATGTCGTGCGGCGTGCCGTCCGGATGCATCGGCAGGCCGACGACGAGCGCGTCCGGCCGCCATTCGGCCAGCAGTTCGCCGACCGCCTTGAAGCGGTGCTCGCGGTTCAGGTTGGGAATCACGACGAGGGCGCGGGCCGAGCGCGTCAGCGCATTGCCGATCGCGACGCCGATCCGCTTCTCGCCGTAATCGAACGCCAGGAGCGTCGCATCGCGCGCGCTCGCGCCACTCATGCGTGCCCTGCTTCGCCGGACAGCATCGACGAGCTGACGCCGAGCAGGCCAAGTGCGGCTTCGAAACGCTCCTCGGCCGGCGTGTCGAACACGATGCGCGGATCGGCGGCGACCGTCAGCCAGCCGTTGCGGGAAATTTCTTCCTCGAGCTGCCCGGCGCCCCACCCGGCATGGCCGAGCGTCAGCAGGAAGCGCTTCGGGCCGGTGCCCGTCGCGACCGCCTCGAGCACGTCCTTCGACGTCGTCATCTCGAGCCCGCCCTCGACCGACATGGACGAGTTGTAGTTCGCGCCCTCGACCGGCTCGTGCAGCACGAAGCCGCGCTCGGTCTGGACCGGGCCGCCGAAGTACACGGGAATGTGCAGCAGCGGCTCGATGTCGAGCTTCAGGTCGATGCGGCTGAACAGCGATTCGAGGTCGATGTCGGTGGGCCGATTGATGACGAGGCCGAGCGCACCGCGCTCGCTGTGATCGCAAAGATAGACCACCGTTCCTGAAAACGTCGGATCCGCCATGTTCGGCATGGCGATCAGGAACTGGTTGGTGAGATTGATGCGATCGGAAGGCTTTGACATGGTTTGAATTTTAGCAAAGACGCCGCGGCCTGACCGGGCCGCGATCAACAAGCAACGCCGCACGACGCTGGCAACGACGCGCGCGGATCACACGGCACTCTAACACGCGCGCGGGCGCTGTCGGCAGCGTGTTGCCGGCCCGCGTGGCAAGGGCTGCCGCGGCGGTCGCGCCCCGTTGCGCGTCAGCTCCGGGCAAGCGCCGCGCCGAGCGCCTCGGACGCCGCGGTCAGGTCCGGCGGCGCCACCCCCGCGGCGATCTTCAGCAGCGCGCCGCGCAGCAGGTCGGATGCCCGGCCGTGCGCGTCGAGCCCGCCGTCGGCGAGCGGCAGGCCGTGTGCGGCACGGCGCCACGCGAGCCCGAGCGTGTCGGCCAGCAGCGCCGCGTGACCGAGCCCGAGCGCGCATGCGGCCGTACCGACCCGGTAGGCGGCCGCGGACGCGCGCCATGCGGCCCCCGCATCGGCCGTGGCCGCATCGACGGCCAGATCGGCCATCGACGCGTCGGCCGTCTGCAGGAAATCCTCATACGCGTGCGCGTTGACGGTCACGACGCCGAGCATGCGGGTGGGCGCCGCCGCGACCGCCTCATGCTCGGCCTGCGCCGCGCCGGCTTCCCACAGCGCCTCGGACGCGGGCGTGCCGGCGACGTGCCAGTCCACGGTCAGCCCATAGTCGTGCAGCACGTCGACGAGCGCGACGTCTTCCGCGGCCGCGCCGAACAGCGCGAAATCGCGCCACAGCAACGCAACCGTCTCGCGCACGAGCGCCGGCGGCGCGCGGCGCCTGCCCTGCGCGTGCTCGCCGAGCAGCAGGTTGGTCCGTGCGAGGAAACGCTTCAGTTCGGGCGCGGCGCTCGCGCGCAGCGCGCGCAGGCACGCGGCGGCGAGCCGCCAGAAGTCGTACGGCGCGTCGTCGGCCAGCGCGGTCAGGATCGTGTCGAGCTCGTCGAGCGCCGCGTCCGGCGTGCCGTGCGGCGCCCGCAGCACGCCGAGCAGCGCCTGCTCGTAACGGGCCCGCGCGCGGCTCGCGAATGCGTCGGGCAACGCGCGCAGCGTCGCCGGCGGCGTCGCGCGCCCGACGAGTGCCAGCGCGTCGAGCGGCACGCTCGCGTGCAGGTCGGCCGAGCCTTGCGCGCGCAGCGCACGGAAATGGTCGAACAGGACGGGCGAGCAGGCCAGCTCGCGCAGATTGTGGCGCCCGACCGCCGCGCTGAAATCGCGCAACGCGAGGCGCCAGGCGGCGCAAGCCGGTTCGGCGGCGACGAGCGGCGCCGCGGCGGCGAGTTGCGCCGCGAATCGGGCGGCCGGCAGCCAGCCGGCCTCCGCCAGCACGGCGGCGGCGGCCGACAGCGGCGCGGCCGCGTCGTCGCGACGCTCGAATGCGTCGGCGGCCGCCGCGAGCCACGCGTCGGCCGCGCGCACGGCCCCGCCGCGCGGGTTGGGTAATGCGTCAGGGTGGGGAACGTTCGCCGGATCGGCCGTCATGGACACGCGCGCCTGTCATCGTCAAGTCGCTCGCGCCGGCCTCGGCGCGCAAGCACCGGGCAACCGCGAGGCCGCAGCCGGGTGTCCGTTGGCCAAGGGTCCGGTCAGATCTGGACCATCTCGAAGTCTTCCTTGCGAGCGCCGCATTCGGGGCACGTCCAGTTGATCGGGACGTCTTCCCAGCGCGTGCCCGGGGCGATGCCCTCTTCGGGCAGCCCGGCTTCTTCGTCATAAATCCAGCCACAAATCAGGCACATCCAGCTCTTGTATTCCATCTTAAGCCGCGTCGGGAAAAGTCGGTAAATTCGGGAGCCATGATGGTACCGTGTCGGGGCCGGACTGCCTAGCAATCGCGCTGGAGTACGGCGACTACGTTGCGCTGCGCTAAAAAATCCGTCGTGCGGGCCGGATTCCGCCGCATAATGGCTGGAAAGTGCGGCCTGCCGGGCAACACAGGGCCCAAACGCCCACTTCGCCTCGCCGTCCGCAGTTCCGTCGCTTCCCCGTTTTTTTCTTGCCCCATTTTTACATGTCCAGCAACGCCCCTCCGATCGTCCTCACCTTCGGCCTGTCCGATCCCACCGGCGGCTCCGGCCTCCAAGCCGATCTGATGACACTGGCGAGCATGGGCTGCCACGGCGTGTCCGTCCTGACGGGCTATACCGTGCGCGACTCGGCCGCCTGCGACGAAGTGACCGGTCTCGATCCCGATGTCGTCGCCGCCCAGGCGCGCATGCTGCTCGAGGACATGCCGGTCGCCGCGTTCAAGATCGGCGCGGCGACGCGCGCGGAAGTCGTGAGCGCGATCGCCGAAGTGGTCGCCGACTACGACGGCGTGCCGCTCGTGCTCGCGCCGGACTTCACGCTCGACGACGAGCACGTGCTCGCCGCCGACGACCTGCGCGAATCGATCGCCGACCTGCTCGCGCCGCAGACGACGCTGCTGGTCGCCGACCACGCGACGCTGATCGCGCTCGCGCAACCGGACGGCGATGCCGAGGCGCCGAATCTCGACGCGGCCGTGTCGCACCTGCTGTCGCAGGGCTGCGAGTACATCCTGTCGTCGGAGACGGGCTCGCACCGGCTCGTCAACACGCTGTACGGCGAGGAAGGCCAGCTTCGCGAGGACATGTGGGATCGCTCGCCGCACCGGTTGATGGGCATCACCGATACGCTCGGCGCGGCGATCGCGGCCCTGCTCGCGAATGGCCAGGAGCCGCCCGAGGCGGTGCGCGAGGCGCAGGAATACCTGTACCAGGCCGTGCGCGACGCGTTCCGGCCCGGCATGGGCGCGTACCTGCCCGACCGGTTCTTCTGGGCCCGCAGCAACGATGAGGAAGGCGGACGCCCGGTGACGGAAAGCAGCAAAACCTCGCCGCGGATCGCCCGGCATTGAACCCGCACGGCGGCCCCGCGCCGCCGTTGCACGCGGCTCACCCTCGCGCGGGGGCGGCAGGTCCGCCGCCGAATGTCCGCCCCTTTTTGCGCGCACATAAAAAAAGACCCGCATCGCTGCGGGTCTTTTTCTTTGGCTGGAACGCGCATCGCTGCGCGCCCCGGACACCATCGACCGAAGTCGATTACATGTCCATGCCCATGCCGCCCATGCCGCCCGGCATGCCGCCCGGCATCGGTGCATCTTCCTTCGGCAGTTCTGCGACAGCTGCGTCCGTCGTCAGCAGCAGGCCTGCAACCGAAGCTGCGTTCTGCAGCGCGGTGCGCGTGACCTTGGTCGGGTCGACGACGCCGGCTTCAACCATGTCGACGTACTCGCCCGTTGCTGCGTTGTAGCCGTAGTTGCCCGTGCCTGCAGCCACTGCCGCCACCACGACGCTCGCTTCTTCGCCGCCGTTCGTGACGATCTGGCGCAGCGGCTCTTCCATTGCGCGCAGCACGATCTTGATGCCGGCGTTCTGGTCGGCGTTCGCGCCGGTCAGGCCTGCGATCGCGGTGCGAGCGCGGATCAGCGCAACGCCGCCGCCTGCCACGATGCCTTCTTCCACAGCTGCGCGCGTTGCGTGCAGTGCGTCTTCGACACGTGCCTTCTTTTCCTTCATTTCGACTTCGGTCGCAGCACCGACCTTGATCACTGCCACGCCGCCGGCCAGCTTGGCCACGCGCTCTTGCAGCTTTTCACGGTCGTAGTCCGACGTCGCTTCTTCGATTTGCGTGCGAACTTGCTTGACGCGCGCTTCGATGTTCACGGCTTCGCCTGCGCCGTCGATGATCGTCGTGTTTTCCTTGCCCACTTCGATGCGCTTCGCCTGGCCCAGTTCTGCCAGCGTTGCCTTCTCGAGCGTCAGACCGGTTTCTTCCGCGACGACTTGACCGCCGGTCAGGATCGCGATGTCTTCCAGCATCGCCTTGCGACGATCGCCGAAGCCCGGCGCCTTGACCGCAACGGTCTTCAGGATGCCGCGGATGTTGTTGACGACCAGCGTTGCGAGCGCTTCGCCTTCGACGTCTTCTGCGATGATCAGCAGCGGACGGCCAGCCTTCGCGACTTGCTCGAGCACCGGCAGCAGATCACGGATGTTCGACACCTTCTTGTCGTGCAGCAGCACGAACGGGTTGTCGAGGACGGCAACTTGCTTGTCCGGGTTGTTGATGAAGTACGGCGACAGGTAGCCGCGGTCGAACTGCATGCCTTCGACGACGTCGAGTTCGTCAGCCAGCGACTTGCCGTCTTCGACGGTGATCACGCCTTCCTTGCCGACCTTGTCCATCGCTTCAGCGATGCGATCGCCGATCGACGTGTCGCTGTTCGCCGAGATCGAGCCGACCTGTGCGATTTCCTTGTTCGTCGTGCACGGCTTGCTGATCTTCTTCAGCTCTTCGACAGCCGCTGCGACTGCCTTGTCGATGCCGCGCTTCAGGTCCATCGGGTTCATGCCCGATGCGACGTACTTCATGCCTTCGCGAACGATCGATTGCGCGAGGACGGTTGCCGTCGTCGTGCCGTCGCCTGCGTTGTCGCTGGTCTTGGAAGCGACTTCCTTGACCATTTGCGCGCCCATGTTCTGGAGCTTGTCCTTCAGCTCGATTTCCTTCGCGACCGACACACCGTCCTTGGTGACCGTCGGGCCGCCGAAGCTGCGCTCGAGCACGACGTTGCGGCCCTTCGGACCCAGCGTGACCTTGACTGCGTTGGCGAGAATGTTCACGCCTTCGACCATCTTCGAACGGGCGGAATCGCCGAATACGACGTCTTTAGCTGCCATCTTCTAACTCCTTGAATTCTTGGGAATATGTACCGTCGGTGGACGCTTACTGCGCGTTGACCACGGCCATGATGTCTTCTTCGCGCATGACCAGCAGTTCCTGGCCGTCGACCTTGACGGTCTGACCAGCGTACTTGCCGAACAGCACGCGATCGCCGACCTTCACGTCGAGCGCGATCGCCGCGCCCTTGTCGTCGCGCTTGCCCGGGCCGACCGCGAGGATCTCGCCTTGATCCGGCTTCTCAGCAGCAGCTTCGGGGATCACGATGCCCGAGGCGGTCTTGGTTTCCTGATCCAGGCGCTTGACGATCACGCGATCGTGCAAAGGACGAAGGTTCATATTCACTCCTCTCTTGACTGAGATTGAAGAACGCTTAGGGAATCTGCCCGGCGGGTCGCCCGGCAGAGAATTGTTAGCACTCTCGTGCAGCGAGTGCTAATTATATGGACGGGTTTTGACAAATTCAAGAAGGGGAGCGGGAGGTTTTTTCGTGCGGGGCGGAACGGCGAGAAAACGGGGATAAATCAAGAAAGATCATTCAAAACAATCACATACACATCAACCCCGCACACCGGGAGCGGACGGGGATACGGGATATCCCGACCATCGCCCCAATTTGACACGGGGCAGGCACCGAGTTCCCGCGGTCGTCCGGTATCGCATGAAAAGGGCCGCTCGGACGCCAACGAGGCCGGGACAGACCGCGAGATCGTCACATGTCAGGACAGCCGGCGACCGGCTGGAACGTCCGGCCGTCGGTCTCGACCGTCGCGCCCAGCCGGCGCGCGAGCCCTTTTGCGCCTTCGCGCATCACGACATCGTGATTCCAGGCGAACAGCGGGCGCGCGACCGGCTCCAGCCAGTTCATCCAGCGCTCGCGCGTGCGGATGTGCCAGTCGTAGCGCACGACGGTGCGCGTGCCGTCGCCGGCGAACGACCAGCAGCCGTCGCCTTCGATCGCGCCGCTCGCGCGGCCTTCGAGCGCATGCAGCCGCTCGACGCGCAGCACGCGCATGTCGAAGGTCAGCCGGTACGGCAACGCGCCTTTCCACGTGTAGCGCTGCAGCGCGCCGACGCCGCGCGCATCGCCGGGTTCGATCTCGACGGTCCGCACGGCGCTCTTCCACCAGTCGGGCCAGCGATCGACCTGGTAGATCGCGTCCCAGACCGCCGCGAGCGGCGCGTCCACGCGCCACGTCGTCGAAAACCGGTATTCCGCCATGCTGCCTCCGGCATGAGTCGTCGGGATCAGGAATCAGGGGGAGAAAAAGCGGGCGGGAAACGCGACGTCGATCTCGACGTCGTCGAGCGTGACCGTCTCGAGCGGCGCGCCGTCGTCGTCCGCGAAGCTGACCACCTTCAGCGGAAAGCCGTCCTCGGTGTCCAGCCACAGACGATAGCGATGCACGCCGTCGACCACGTGCGCGGGTGCGCCCGTCACCGACACGCGCAGCGTGGTGCGGCCGCCGACGGTTTCCTGGCCCTCCGTCACCGTCGCACCGCCCTGCTGCAGCGCATGCACGTTGCGCAGCAGCACGCCGACGTCCGACCGGTCGACGCGATGGCCGCTGCGATTGCGCAGGAGCGGATTGGACGGCGACAGCGTCAACGCGGGCAGCGCATGCTCGCCGAACGGGCGCAGCCGGACCTTGCCGTCGCCGGGATCGTACGCGAGCACCGCGCCGTGATGCGGCGACACGAAGTCCATCCGGACGAAACCGGGTTTCAGGTACGCATAGTGGAATTCGGCGTGCTCGCCGCTTCGCGCCGACGAGCGGATCGTCGCGCGGTACGAGTGGACCTGGTCGAAATGCGTCTGCGCGACGGTCACGGGATCGGCTGTCATGCTCGCTCCTATCAGGCTCGCGGCCAGCAACGCGGCGATCACGGCGCCGCCTCGACGTCGAGCACGCCTTCCATTCCGCGCTCGCGATGACTGCGCAAGAACAGCAGCCGATGCGTGCAATAGTAGGCGAAGCGGCCGGGCGTCGTCGGCGTGAAGCGCAACGTGCGCGGCGTCGTGCCGAGTTCGGTGCGCACCGCGATGCCGGCCTGCGGCGCGTCGATCGCGAAACTGTGCGGCACGACGCCCGGTTCGGCCGATACGGTCAGCTCCACCGGCACGTGCGCGCGGACGATCACGTGGTTCGGGCGAAAGAAATAGCTGCCGCCGACGATCGCCACCCGCTGCACGCCGTCGGCGTCGACCGGCACGCGCACCGGGGCATCGCCGTCCGCCCGCGCGAGCCCGGCGCATGCCGCGAGCGCCACCGTCACCATCGCCACCTTCGCGTTCATCATTGGCTCCCTGCGGATGCCGCGTGCATCATCCCTTCCACGCGTCGGTCGGCCCGCCGAGCGCGCCGCATGCCTCGATCGCGAGTTCGCGCAGGCGTCGTTCGTCGGCGCGCCCGGAGAGCGCAAAACCCATGCCGCGATCCGACCAGAAATACGTATGGCGGCCGTCGGCCGACATCGCCTGGGGCGCGAAACGCCGCGCGTCGTAGGCCGTCATGTAGAGCGTCACGCGCTTGCCGTCCGCGCGCTGGTACATGAGTTGCGCCGCCGGCCCCGCGTCGCCCGGCAGCAGCCGGCCGCCCAGCAATGCATAGCCGTATTCGTCGAGCGACGGCGCGCGCACGGGCCGCCCGAGACGCGCGGACAACCACGCGGCAAGACGCGCCGGATCGCGTGCGTCGACCTCGACCGGATGCTCCCGCTCGGCCGCGTACACGGCGTAAGCGACGTCCGCGCGTGCGGCGAATGCCGGCTCCGCGCCGAACGTCGTCCAGCCCGCGTGCAGCGCGATGCCGATCACCAGCCCGGCCGCCAGCCCCGCGAACGCATAGGCAAGGCCACGCCAGCGCGGCGCGCGCCGCTGCACGAACAGCGCGGGTGCGGCAGCCGGCAGCGGGAACAGCGCGTGCAACGCATCGCGCTGCGCGCCGTAATGCGCGAACCGGTCGGCCTCCCGCGAATCGGACCGCAGCCGCTCGAGCACCTCGCGGCGCTCCTGCCCGGACAGCTCGCCGTCGAGCAGCGCCGACAGCAGCTGGGCCGACACGGCATCGTCCCGATCGTTCGAAGGTTTGCGCGGATCGTCGTCGTCCATCATGTCTTCCCGATCACCCGTAACGCGGCCGCGCCGTGCGCCGGCGGCTCGCCGGACAACAGCGCACGCATCTGTTCACGCGCCCGTGACAGCCGCGACATCACAGTCCCCACCGGCACGCCGAGCACCTGTGCGGCGTCGCGGTAACTCAGCTCCTCGAGCGCCACCAGCAGCAGCACCTCGCGCTGCTCGACCGGCAGCCGGTACAGCGCGCGCTGCACGTCGCGCAGCAGCAGGCCGCCGATCTCGTCGTTCGGCGCGGCCATCGTCTGCCACGGCGCGGTCGCATCGTCGACCGCGATCTCGCGCCGCGCGCGCAACTGGTCGATGAAGCGGTGGCGCAGCAGCGTCAGCAGCCACGCGCGCAGGTTGCCGCCGTCACGCGGCGGCCGGTTCAGCGCGCGTTCCAGCGTGTCCTGCACGAGATCGTCCGCCCAGGCCCGATCGCCCGTCAGCGCGCGCGCATAACGGGTGAGATGCGGCAGCCACACCAGCAGGTCCGATTCGTAGCTCATCCGGATGCCTTGCGCGTCGCCGCGCCGTCAGCCCGTCAGTCCGTTCTCATGGGCGCGCGACGTGCCACATGCCGCCGACGCCGTCACCGCCCGCGTCACCGGCCTTGTGGTCCATCTTCCAGCGGTACAGCGGACGGCCGCGGTACGCCCATTGCTTCTTGCCGTCGTCGCGCGTGACGAGGCTCAGTGCGCCCGACGCCTTGTCGTATCCGTCGGCGAGCGCAGGCGGCCAGTTGGCCGCGCAGGTGCCGGTGCACGTGCTCTTGCCCGGCGCGTCGTGATCGAACACGTACAGCGTCATGTGATCTTCGTCGACCAGTTTCCCGTCACCGGCCTGCGGCGGCTCGGCGGCCGCGGGCCGCACGATCGCGGCCATCAGCGCGATGGCGAACAGCATCGTCTTCATTCCCGTTCTCCTTGGCATGGCATCGCGGCACGGCGGCGCCGGACGGGACGTCGACTACGTCATGACCATTATCCCGCTGTCCGGCTGCGCCGCGACTCGGTAAGTAAACGGACGAATCCGGCCGGTTATTCCATTCCGCCCCGCAATTCAGTGCCATTCCTCCCGTGAGACAGACCGGGAACCCCAAAAAAAACGCGGCATGACATTGCTGTCATGCCGCGTTGTGCGACCCGTTGCGCGCGGCAGGCGATGAACCGTCGCCGCGCGCGCCGGCCGGTTACCTCGGCAATGCGCCCGTCACCGCCTGCAGCAGCGTCGACACCGGTGCGAGCGGGTTGTTCGCCGAGTTGTTGCCCGAGTGCGGCGTGACCGACAGGCTCGGCGTGGAACCCAGCGCCGTGCCCAGCGTCGTGCCGGCCGCATTGACGACCGTCGCCGTCGCGTTGCCGCCCGTCGACAGCAGCGAACCGGCTGCCCCCGCCGTGCTGCCCGCCGCGCTCGCGCCCGAGCCGAGCAGGCTGCCGCCCGCTGCAGCCGTCGAACCGGCCGCGCCCGACAACGCGCCGGCCGCCTGCCCGAGGGCCGCCGGACCGTTCGCCAGGGCCCCCGTCACCGAACCGAGCGCACCGGTCAGCGCGGCGGCCGGGTTGCTGCCGCCGGTCAGGCCGCTGACGAGGTTCGTGATCGGCGCGATCGGGCTGCTGCCGCCTGCGCCCGACAGCGTGCCGACGACCTGGTTCACGACGCCCTGCACCGGCGCCAGCGGGTTCGTGCCGCCGAGGCTGCCGAGTGCGCCCGTCACCGAACTGACCGCGTTGCTCAGTGCGCCGGCCGGGTTGCTGCCGCCGAGCGTACCGACCACCTGGTTCACGACGCCCTGTACCGGGGCCAACGGGTTCGTGCCGCCGAGGTTGCCGAGTGCGCCCGTGACCGAGCTGACCGCGTTGCCCAGTGCGCCGGCCGGGTTGCTGCCGCCGAGCGTGCCGACGACCTGGTTCACGACGCCCTGTAGCGGCGCCAGCGGGTTCGTGCCGCCGAGGTTGCCGAGTGCGCCCGTGACCGAGTTGACCGCGTTGCCCAGTGCGCCGGCCGGGTTGCCGCCCGTCGGCAGCGCGTTTTGCAGGCCGCTGACGAGGTTCGTGATCGGCGCGATCGGGCTGCCGCCGCCGGCGCCCGATAGCGTGCCGACGACCTGGTTCACGACGCCTTGTACCGGCGCCAGCGGGTTCGTGCCGCCGAGGCTGCCGAGCGCGCCCGTCACCGAGTTCACAGCGTCCGTCAGTGCGCTGGCCGGGTTGCCATTGCCGAGCGTGCCGGCGAGTTGCGTGACGGCGCCTTGCACCGGGGCCAGCGGGCTCGACGCGCCACCGATGTTGCCGAGCGTACCCGTGATCGTATTGACCGCGTTGCTCAGCGCACCAGCCGGATTGCCGCTGCCCAGCGTGCCCGTGACCTGGTCGACGACGTTCTGGATCGGCGCCAGCGGGTTCGTGCCGCCAACGTTGCCGAGTGCACCCGTCACCGTGCCGAGGGCGCCGGTCAGCGCGCTGGCCGGGTTGCCGCCGCCGACGTTGCCGAGTGCACCCGTCACCGTGCCGAGGGCGCCGGTCAGTGCGCCGGCCGGGTTGCCGCCGCCGAGGTTGCCGAGTGCACCCGTCACCGTGCCGAGAGCACCGGTCAGTGCGCCGGCCGGGTTGCCGCCGCCGACGCTGCCGAGCGCACCCGTCACCGTGCCGAGGGCGCCGGTCAGTGCGCCGGCCGGGTTGCCGCCGCCGACGCTGCCGAGCGCACCCGTCACCGTGCCGAGGGCGCCGGTCAGCGCGCCGGCCGGGTTGCCACCACCGAGCGCCCCCGTCACTTGATTGACGACACCTTGAACCGGCGCCAGCGGATTCGCACCGCCGCCGACGTTACCCAGCCCGCCCGTCACCGTGCCGACCGCATTGCTCAACGTCCCCGTCGCCGTATTCAGCGCGCCGCTCAACGCACCGGCCGGGTTGCCGCCACCGAGCGCTCCCGTCACCTGGTTCACCACGCCTTGTACCGGCGCGAGGGGCGTCACCGCGCCGCCACCGCCGCCGAGCGCGCCCTGCAGCGCGTTCACCGCGCCCGACAACGCCTGCGCCGGATTGCCCAGCGACGTCTGAATCGCGCCGGCCCCACCCGTCGCAACGGTGACCGAACCCAGCGGCGACGTGCCGGTCGCGGCCAGCCCGATCGATACGCTGTTGGTCGGCGGATTCACGACGACTTGCGGAATCGGCAGCGCATCGAGCGGCCCGGCGACAGCCGAACCGGAAACCAGTACCCCGAACACCGTCGTGACCGACAGCGCCACACCCGTCAATTTAAAGTTTTGTCTCATCCTTACCCCATCTCGTTGGCACTACGTTGATAAAGCATGGGGATCGATTGCACGAAGTGTGCCATCCGGATAAAACGGATTGATTCGTTGGCCTATTGCAAGCCAATAACGGTTTTATATGGATTTCCGGGTAAATAAACGGGTCGCGCAGCCGCAATCATCTGACGATAAATGTGTCGGGAGCGCGGATGTAACGTAACGTTTGCGAGGCCGGAAGTAACGTGTTCCGGTACATCCCGGGTCACATCGGAACGTCCGTTGCGAAACGTCGCCGGATGGCCCGGACGGACCGCCTGCTTCGCATTTCATCTTCATGAAATTTCATTAATAAATCGCGTGTTTTCTGTTTTGCTTATTTCGCGATTTCTTTCCGGTCAATTGCGCAGATCATTTCCGGCTGCAAGACTTCACTCAATACGGACAGCCGAATGAAAAACTGTGACGGCCGCACACGCGGCGGCCGTCGTATCGCAACGGGTTCAGTCGAAGCGCGCGGGCCGGTACGGATGGGGATCGATGAAGGTCGGCGCGCCCGTCATCATCTCGGCGAGCAGACGCCCGGTCGCGGGGCCGAGCGTGAGCCCGTGGTGACAGTGGCCGAACGCGAACCACAGATGACGATGGCGCGGCGCAGGCCCGATCACGGGCCGCATGTCGGGCGTGCACGGCCGCATCCCGAGCCACGGCGCCGGATCGAGCCGCTCGCCGATGCCGAACGCGTCGCGCGCCAGCGGCTCTGCACGCGCGAGCTGCACGCCGGTCGGCGGCGCGCCGCGCAACGCGATCTCGACGCCGGTCGTAAGCCGCAGGCGGCCGCCTTCCATCGGCGCGACGACGAAACCCTCCTCGGTATCGCACACGGGCACGTTCAGCGGCGCGCGGGTCGGCCGGTAATGCATGTGATAGCCGCGCTTCGCGCGCAGCGGAATCCGGTAGCCGAGCGGCGCGAACACGTGATCGGACCACGGCCCGAGCGCAACCACGGCCGAACGGGCCGCAATCGGCCCGTGCTCGGTATCGACCTGCCAGCCGTCGCGCACCTGCGCGAGCGTCGTCGCGTCGCCGCGTACGAACGTGCCGCCGTCGCGCTCGAACAGCCGCGCGTACGCCTTCGTGAGGCCGCCGGGGCTCGACACCGTCTTCGGGTCCTGCCAGTGGAATGCGCCGCAGAACGCGTCGCCGATGCCGGGCTCGCGTTCGCGCAACGCGCGCGCGTCGAGCACACTCATCCGCAACCCGTGCGCGTCGGCCACCCGCTGCTGCGCGCGCGTTTCCGCGTCGAACAGCGCGGGCGAGCGGAACGCCTCGATCCACCCGCCGTCATGCACGAGCGGCTGCGCGTCGGTGCGCGCGAGCAGCGCGTCGTGCTCGACGACGCTCGCCGCGACGAGCGGCAGCATGTCGCGTGCGGCGGCCGCGAGCCGCTGCGGCGACGATTCGCGCCAGAAACGCGCAAGCCAGCCCGCATACGCGGGCAATGCTTTGTAGTCCCAATAGAGATCGACCGAGCGGTTGCGTGCGTAGCGCAGCAGCGTGCCGAGCCGGCGCGGGAACGCGTACGGCACGACCGACGAGCGCTCGATCAGCCCCGCATTGCCGTGGCTCGTTTCCTCGCCGGGCGCGCGCCGGTCGACGAGCGCGACACGCAGCCCGCGATCCTGCAGATGCAGCGCCGACGACACGCCGACGATGCCGGCCCCCAGAACGATGACGTCGAAATCCATGCTTCCCCGTACTGCGTCGAGATTCGGTGCGACGCGCGCCGGCACCGCGGCCGGCGCGCGGCCTGGCTTACTTCGCGACGATGTCGCGCTTGAAATACTTCTGCGACAGCGCGCTCAGCGTGCCGTCCTTCTTCAGCGCGTCGAGCGCGCCGACGATCTTCGCCTGCAGCGCCTTGTCGCCCTTGCGCAACCCGAAGCCGGTGCCTTCGCCGAGCGTCGCGGGATCCTTCAGCGGCTCGCCGACGATCTGGTAGTCGCGGCCGGCCGGCTTGTCGAGGAAACCGTCCTGCGCGGTCTGCGCTTCCTGCACGGCCGCGTCGAGACGACCGGCGACGAGATCGGCATAGATCTGGTCCTGGTCCTGATACGACACGACGTCCACGCCCGCATTGGCCCAGTGCGCCTTCAGGAAATCCTCCTGCGACGAGCCCTGCAGCACGCCGACGTGCTTGCCGCGCAGGCTCGCGGCATCGGGCCGCAGCGGCGAGCCGCGGTGCGCGACCATCACGATCGGCACCACGTAGATCGCCGGCGTGAAATCGATGCTCTGCTTGCGCTTCGCGGTGATGTTCATCGCCGAATTGATCGCGTCGAACTTGCGCGCCTGCAGCGCCGGGATCAGCCCGTCGAACGCATTCTCGACCCACACGCAATTCATGTTCAGCTTCGCGCAGACGGCATTGCCGACGTCGACGTCGAAACCCTGCAGCTGGCCGGCCGGCGTCTTGCTCTCGAACGGCGGATAGGCGGCTTCGATCCCGAAGCGCAGCGTGGTCTGTTCCGCGTGGGCGGTGACGGCCGCGCACGCAAGCGCCGCGACGGCGCAGAGGGAAAGCTTCCAGTTCATGACGATGTCCTTCGATTCCGGATTGAGGCGATGAAGACCGTTCGCGCGACGCCGTCGCCGGGCGCCGGATCGGCATGCGATGCATGCCGGCCGCCGGGCGGCAACATGCCGGTCCGCATGTGAAATATAGACTCTTAGTCTACTATAGACTATAGGGGATACGATAATCACGGCCTCGCTGCTGCCCATCGAGATTCCGTCGATTACGCAAAATGCCTTTGATTCATCGATGTTTTTTCGACTGACAGTGGCTCGGGCCTGTCCTGAAAAGAAAAATTCACCCGACTTATTTTGTCTATATTAGACTTTTAATCCATCACGAACACCGCCGGACGCCCGCTTTCGAGACTGTCCTGTCCGGCCCCGACCGGAGAAGTTCCATGACGCAACCCGCCCCGACCCTGCCGCTGACCGTCGACGAAGCCGCGGTGCGCGCGGCGCTGCCGTCGCTCGACGTGCTCGGCACGCTGCGCCGCATGTTCGCGTCGCTCGCCTCGGCCCGCGCGGTGCAGCCGCCGCAAACCCTCACGCTGTTCCCCGAGCAGGCCGGCGATTTCATCACGTATCTCGGCGCACTCGCCGACGAGCAAGTGTTCGGCGCGAAGCTGTCGCCATACGTCGTGACGGGCGGCAAACCGATCGTCACGGCGTGGACCGCGCTGATGTCGATGCGCACCGGCCAGCCGCTGATGTGGTGCGACGCGGGGCTGCTGACGGTCGAGCGCACGGCCGGCACGACGGCGCTCGCGGTCGACTGCCTCGCGCCGCGCGATGCGCGCCGGCTCGCCGTGATCGGCGCGGGCGCGGTGGGCCTCGCACATCTGCGCCATACGGCGACATTGCGCGACTGGGCATCGATCAGCGTCCATTCGCCCGCGCTCGCCGGCGACCCGGCGCTGCAGGCGACACTCGCGCGGATCGATCCGCGCGCCCGTGCGGCCGCCAGCGTCGAGGCGTGCGTGCGCGACGCGGACGTCGTGATGCTGTGCACGTCGTCGGGCACGCCGGTGCTCGCCGACGGCATGCTCACGCGCCCCGCGCTCGTCACCTCGATCAGCACCAACGTCGCGCGCGCGCACGAGATCCCGCCGGCATGGTTGCCCGACATGGACGTGTACTGCGACTACCGGCACACGACGCCCACGAGCGCGGGCGAGATGCAGATCGCGGCGGCCGGGCACGGCTGGACGCCGGAGCGGATCGTCGGCGACCTGCCCGCGCTCGTCGCAGGCACCTGCGCGGCGCCGTCGCGCACGCGTCACGCGTTCTTCCGCTCGATCGGCCTCGGGCTCGAGGACATCGCGATCGCACACGCGCTGTACATGCATCTGACGCGCGCATGAGCGGCACGCGCACGCGGGGCCGATACAATGGCGCAACCGCCGCGGCGGCAGCGCGGGGGCGCACGGGCGAGCCGGTGGACGGCACGCCGGCGCGCCGTGCCGACGCACCGCCCGGCTCCCGCTCACCCGAGATGGCGATTCCGATGCGCAAGAAGCAATCCCCCGTCAAAGACCTGCTACTCACCCGCTACGCACCGATCGCCGACGGCATCGCGGCGCTGTTCTTCCCGTACGCGGAAGTCGTGATCCACGACCTGCACGACCAGACCGTGCTGTACCTCGCGAACAACCTGTCGAAGCGCGAGGTCGGCGACGATTCGGCGCTCGAGGAAATCGATCATTCGGCGCGCGAGCGCGTGATCGGCCCGTACGAGAAACTGAACTGGGACGGCCGGCGCATGCGTTGCGTGAGCAACGTGCTGTTCGACGACGAAGGCCGGCCGGCCGGGATGATGTGCATCAACTTCAACATCGCGGTGTTCGACGACGTCCGCGCGACGCTCGACGTGTTCATCAAGGGCGCGGGCATCGTCGCGCAACCGGACGAGCTGTTCCGCGACGACTGGCAGGAGCGCATCAACACGTTCCTGCACGGCTGGCTGCGCGAGCGGCAGGTCGGCCTGAACGGCCTCACGCGCGAGCACCGGCGCGAGCTCGTCGAGGCGCTTTATGCGGAAGGCGCGTTCCGCGGCAAGAGCGCCGCGAACTACGTCGCGAACGTGCTCGGGATGGGGCGCGCGACCGTCTACAAGCACCTGAAGCATCTGAAGGAAACGCAGGGCGACGTGTGAGCGACCTGTGCTGCGGGCGTGGTTGCTTGGTCGCTTGGTCGCTTGGTCGCTTGGTCGCTTGGTCGCCAAGCTTGCCGCCTTCACCGTTCACAATCACTGACATCGGCCCCGCTACCGGTTCGCGCGGTCCGTGACTATGCTTCGTGATACGTCAGGGGCCGGCCCGTTCCACGCGGGCCAGCCCACGGCGAAGCATCGAAGCGTCGAAGCGTCGAAGCACAAAATGCTATAGTCCCGGTTACATTTATTTGCCGCCCCGGACCGCCCATGACGACCACCCCCGCCCCGACTGCCCGCCCGATCCTGACCGTCGAAATCTGGTCCGACCTGATCTGCCCGTGGTGCTGGATCGGCAAGCGCCGCTTCGACGAGGCGCTCGCCGCATTCGCGCACGCGGAGCACGTCGACGTCGCGTTGCGTGCGTACCGGCTGATGCCGGGCCAGCCGGTCGAACCGGTGGAGGCGATGCTCGCGGGCAAGTACCGGATGTCGCCCGCGCAGGTCGACCAGATGTTGCGCCAGGTGACCGACGCGGCAGCGAGCGTCGGGCTGAGCTACGACCTGCCCGGCACGTTCGTCGGCGACACGCTCGACGGCCATCGGCTCGTGAAGCTCGCGGAAGCCACCGGCCGCGCCCATGCGCTGACCGAGCGCCTGTACCGCGCCTATTTCTGCGAGCACGGCTCGCTGTTCGACCATGCGGCGCTGATCGACTTCGCGGTCGAAGCGGGGCTCGAGCGCTCGGCCGTCGAAGCCGTGCTGCGCAGCGATGCATACCGTGACGAAGTCGAGGCCGACATCGCGCGCGCCGCGCAGATCGGCGGACGCGGCGTGCCGCTGTTCGTGTTCGGCGGCCGCTACGCGGTATCGGGCGCGCAGCCGGCCGACGTGTTCGCGCAGGCGCTCGAGCAGGCATGGCGCGACGGCGCCATCGTCGAATTCGCCGGCGACGCCGCCGCCGCTTGCGGCCCCGACGGCTGCGAACTCCCGGCGCGCGGATAACGTCCGGCGCCGCGCGACACGCGCTGCCGCTATGCGTCGCTCCTGCCACAAACCGGCAGGAAGCGCACGCGAACGACGTCTACAATTCAGCCTTTCAAATAACTATCAGAGAGAAGGCTGCCAGCCATGACCCACGGGATCCACGGCGAGAAGCGCTGGTACGCGCTGATCGTCCTCTGCCTCGGCGTGCTGATGATCGTGCTCGACAGCACGATCGTAAACGTTGCACTGCCGTCGATCAGCACCGACCTCCATTTCACCGAGACGGCCCTCGTGTGGGTCGTCAACGCCTACCTGCTGACGTTCGGCGGCTGCCTGCTGCTCGGCGGCCGGCTCGGCGACCTGTACGGGCAGCGGCGCATGTTCCTCGCCGGCCTCGTCGTGTTCACGCTCGCGTCGCTCGCCTGCGGCCTCGCGCAATCGCAGACGATGCTGATCGCCGCGCGCGCGGTGCAGGGCTTCGGCGGCGCGATCGTGTCGGCCGTGTCGCTGTCGCTGATCATGAACCTGTTCACCGAGCCGGGCGAACGGGCGCGCGCGATGGGCGTCTACGGTTTCGTCTGCGCGGGCGGCGGCAGCATCGGCGTGCTACTCGGCGGGCTCTTGACGAGCACGCTGTCGTGGCACTGGATCTTCCTCGTCAACCTGCCGATCGGCATCGCCGTCTATGCGATGTGCGTCGCGCTGCTGCCGCGCCTGCGCGCGCCGGCCGGCGCCGCGCGGCTCGACGTCGCGGGCGCGATCACCGTGACCGCGTCGCTGATGCTCGCGGTCTACGGGATCGTCGGCGGCAACGAGGCCGGCTGGCTGTCTACGCAAACAGTCGTGCTGATCGGCGCGGCCGTCGTGCTGCTCGCGCTGTTCGTCGCGATCGAGGCGCGCGTCGCGCATCCGCTGATGCCGCTCACGCTGTTCGCCGCGCGCAACGTCGCGCTCGCGAACGTGATCGGCGTGCTGTGGGCGGCCGCGATGTTCGCGTGGTTCTTCCTGTCCGCGCTCTACATGCAGCGCGTGCTCGGCTACGGACCGCTGCAGGTCGGGCTCGCGTTCCTGCCGGCGAACCTGATCATGGCCGCGTTCTCGCTCGGGCTGTCGGCGCGGATCGTGATGCGTTTCGGCATCCGCGGCCCGATCGCCGCCGGCCTGCTGATCGCGGCGTGCGGCCTCGCGCTGTTCGCGCGCGCGCCGGCCGACGGCAGCTTCGTCTGGCACGTGCTGCCGGGCATGACGCTGCTCGGCATCGGCGCGGGCGTCGCGTTCAATCCGGTGCTGCTCGCCGCGATGAGCGACGTCGATCCGGCCGATTCGGGGCTCGCGTCGGGCATCGTCAACACCGCGTTCATGATGGGCGGGGCGCTCGGCCTCGCCGTGCTCGCGAGCCTCGCGGCCGCGCGCACCGATGCGCTCGCGGCGGCACACGCCTCGCCGCTCGACGCGCTGAACGGCGGCTACCACGCCGCGTTCGCCGTCGGCGCCGCATTTGCGGCCGCGGCCGGGCTGCTCGGTCTCGCGCTGCGCATCCGCCGCCAGGACGCCGTTGCGGGCGCCGGCCCCGCGATGCATTGACGGCCGTCCGGCCTGAATCGGGGAGAGTTCCGCCCCGCCGCACCCGATGGCCCGCCATCGGCGTCGCAACCCGGCAACGCCGGCACGCCACCCCGCCCGGCCCGGCGCCTGTTCAAACGTTCGTTTGACCCGCCGGGAACGGCCCGTCCGGCGGGCCTTCCCGGCCGATTTTTAACGTAGTCGTACACCGAAGCGCCACTTTTGCGACAATGGCGGACTTTGATGCGCGCGCCGCGGCCGCGCGCCGCCGCCGAACGCCGCATAACCGCCTGCTTCCGATGTCGCTTCCCCATATCGATCTGCTGTACTCCCTGTCCGGCCTGTTCGTCGGCGTTCTCGTCGGCCTGACGGGCGTCGGCGGCGGTTCGCTGATGACGCCGATCCTCGTGCTGCTGTTCGGCGTCCACCCCGCGACGGCGGTCGGCACCGATCTGCTGTACGCGGCCGCGACCAAGGCCACCGGCACCCTCGTCCACGGACTGAAGGGGTCGATCGACTGGCGCATCACCGGCCGGCTCGCGGCCGGCAGCGTCCCGGCCGCGGCCGTCACGCTGTGGGTGCTGCACACGCACGGGATGAACTCGCCCGGCACCGCGCGAATGATCCAGCTGGTGCTCGGCATCGCGCTGCTGCTCACGTCGCTCGCACTGATCTTCCGCCCGCAGTTGACCGCGCTCGCCGCGCGCAACCCGCTCCCGCCGAATCCCGCGCGCACGTTCTGGTCGACCGTGCTGACGGGCGCCGTGCTCGGTGCGCTCGTGTCGATGACGTCGGTCGGCGCCGGCGCGATCGGCGTCACCGTGCTGTTGCTGCTGTACCCGCTGCTCGCGACCGCGCGCATCGTCGGCTCCGACATCGCGCACGCAGTGCCGCTCACGCTCGTCGCGGGCATGGGCCACTGGCTGCTCGGCTCGGTCGACTGGTCGATGCTGCTGTCGCTGCTGCTCGGCTCGCTGCCCGGCATCGTGCTCGGCAGCCTGCTGTCGGCGCGCGCGCCCGAGCGGCTGCTGCGCAACCTGCTCGCCTCGACGCTCGTCGCGGTCGGCGTGCGGCTCGTGCTCGCGTAAGCGGCGCAGCGGCCGCCCGCCACGGCGGACACCGCCATCTTCCCGCCCCTGACGGAAGAGATCGGCACGATTTGTCGGTGGAGAATTTCCCTCGATACAGGGACATGCATTCCCCTTTCGAGGATCAAGCCGCTGCGAATCTCACGCGGACCCGACAACGCCCCGTCGGTCGACGACTCACGGGCACCGTGGAAGCTCACAGCATCGCGAGCCGCATGCGCGATGTGATGCATGACCGGCCAGCACGCGCCGCCGGCTTCCCCCGCCGCAAAAAAACAGCCCGACCGGCCTGCGCCGATCGGGCTGTCGTCCATCCGGGGCCTCGCGAACTCGGGCCGCCCGGCCCACGGCCGGGCAGCGCAAGTCGCTCGCGATCCTTACTGCCCCTGCTGCTTCAACTGTTGCTGCTTCATCTGTTGCGTGCGCGCCTGCAGCTTCAGCACGCGCTGCAGCGCGGTACGGTTCGCGAGGATCCCGTCGTAGAAGTTGCCGAGGTCGCCCTTCAGCGCGGTCCGCGACGCGTCGTTCAGGTAAATCATGTGGCCCGACGGATAGTTCTTGATCGTCAGGTTCTGTGCCTTGAGCGTCGGATCGAGCGGCATCTGCGCGAGCGTCAGCTCGGTCTGGTGGAACGGCGTGACCGCATCGAAATAGCCGTTCGCCGACAGCACCTTCAGGTCCGGGTTCACGCTCATCGTCGCCGCGAGGTCACCGGCCGTGTACAGCGTATTGCCGCCGCCCCGGTTCGCGCCGGTCGGGTCGGTGTGGCTGAAGTCCCAGTTGTTGAAGACCTGGTCGTTCAGGTCCACGAACGACGACGTCGACGTGTACTTGAGGTCGGTGTTGATGTAGCTGTTCCACAGCACCGTGTACGCGCCGCCGACGTTCGTGATCGACGGATCGTTGCTGCCCGAGTTCGGCAGGATGTACGGCGCGATGCCCTTGCCCGTGAAGTTCGCGCGACCGTCGTACTGGCCGATCTGCGTGCCCGGCACGAGCGTCAGGAAGAACGTGTACGGCGGGTTGTCGTCCGACGACGGCACGTTGCCGAGCGCGGCCGGGTTGCCGAACGTCTGGATCAGCGACGTCGGATCCGTGCCGATGTACGCACCCATCTGCTGCGCGGTCTGCAGGTTCAGGTTCAGCCGCACGTTCACGAAGCCGCCGTCCTGCGGGTTCGGCTTCTGCGCGAGCGGCGCGAGCGTGTTGTCCGCGTAGTTGCGGGCCTGCACCATGTATGCGTCGAGATCGGTCGGCGTCGGGTTGAGCGTCGTCTTCTTCCAGTAGAACGCGTCGGCCGCGAGCGTCGGGAAGGTACCCGGCGCGGACAGCGCATTCGCATAGTCGAGGATCGACGACTGCAGCGTGATCCCGTTCAGGTCGATGCCGTCCTCATGCAGCACCCATGACACGACCGCGCTGCGCGCGGTGCCGTACGACTCGCCGTACAGGAACTTCGGCGAGTTCCAGCGCGAGTACTTGGTCAGGTAGCGCTGGATGAAGCGGTCGATCGAGCGTGCGTCCTGGTCGGTGCCCCAGAAATCCTTGTTCTTCGCCGGGGCGATCGCCGCCGAGTAGCCGGTGCCGACCGGGTTGATGAACACCAGGTCGGTGCGGTCGAGCAGGCTGTCCGGATTGTCGAGCAGCTTGTACGGGGCCGGCGGCGTGAAGTTCGGGAACGACGACTGCAGGCGCTTCGGCCCGTACGAGCCGAGCAGCAGGTAGACCGACGACGAGCCGGGGCCGCCGTTGTAGAAGAACGTGACCGGGCGCGGCTTCGACGGGTCCGGGTTGTCCTGCGTGTACGCGACGTAGAACATCTTCGCGTTCGGCGCCGACGTGATCGGGTCGATCGTGGTCAGGTGGCCGGTGGTGGCCGTGTACTGGACGGTCTTGCCGCCGATCGTGACCTGGCGGTGCACGACCGCGGCCCCTTCGGTCGAATCCGTGACCGCGTCGTTCGGCCCGGTGCCGTACACGTCGTTGTCGACGTACGGCTGGTCGGCCGGGACGGCGGCCGTTGCATTGGTGCTGGCCGACGTGCTGCCGTTCGACGTCGTCGCGGCTGCCGCGGTGGCGGCGGTCGGGCCCGCCCCGTCGTCGCCGCCGCATCCCGTGACGAGCAGCGCCGCGGCCGCGGCTGCGGCGAGCGGCACGCTCAGCGTCGTTCCAAATAGCGCGAAACCGTCTTTCAAGGACTTCAGTGTCGTCATTATTGCCTCTCGAACAGAACGATAAATACCGCCGGTCGCAAAGGATCATTTGCGCCGGCGCTCCGCACCGGGAGCGCATTCGTTTTGCGATGCACCCCGAGTTTTTTACCGCATCGGCGAATACCGACCGGCATGATTTACCCCACCCATATTCCGCGATCGCACAATGGAATCAATTCCATTGCAAACGACGATTCAATAATGTGCGGCACTGCGAATTCGCCCTCGCCATCCGCACGCGCGAGAAACCGCAAGCAAAAGCATCCCCTGCAAAGGCCGCCAGACAAGGCGCCTTCGCTTCGAACAGACGAACGATTCCCTCGACGAAATGCCGGTCAATCGCGAAAGGGCGACCAACCGCAACTCGAGCCGATTTAATAAAATCGAAAGGATCGATTAACTATACGGAAAGGAATATTGTCTTTACGGGAATTTATTAAATTAAGTTAAAATATCGGCGCATAATAGATTCCGGATTTTCCGCCGTAAAGCGATAATTTGTTACAGCGCATGCCATTCGGACCAAGGGCAATGCGGGACCGATTCCAGACGCTGAAAATAAAAAAGCCGGACGAGCGTCCGGCTTCCGTATCGCGGTGGGGCGGGTGCCGTCAGAGCGGCACATCGATCGCGCCCGCGCCGGCCGTGATCGCGTTCGCGCCGGGGGACGCCGAGATCGGCGGCAGGTTCGCGCTCGTCAGCGCCGGCGCGGCGCCCGGCGTGCCGCCGCGCGGCAGCGTGCGGACCACCTGTGACGGCGGCAGCGCGGCACCGTTCTTCAGGTGCCGCCACATCAGGTTCAGCGCCTGCAGGTTGTAGTAGTGGACCGGCACGAAGCGCGTGTCGAAGCCCGCGACGGGCAGGAACGCATCGAAGTGCTGCCCGTTCGTCACCTCGTAGAACACGAGCTGGCTGCGGCCGCCTTCACTGATGCCGTTCTGCGCGACGTACGCGCGCGACGCGTGATTCACGGGCACGAGCGCGTCGCTGCGGCCTTGCACGATGATCGCCGGCTTGCCCTGCAGGTTCGCGTTCACGCGCACCGCATCGACGTTCGCCGGCATGTCGAGCATCCCGTTGGTCCACAGCTGGCGCAGGCACAGCGCGCCCGCGAAACTCGCGTCGGGCGTCGCGAGCCGGTGGTCGACACCCGCGCCGGTGTTGAACACGAGATTGACGCCTGCCGTCGGCGGCACGCCGTTGCCGAGGCCGAACACGGCCGGCATCGGCGAGGCGGCGGGCGGCGCCACCGCGCCCGTCGCCGCATTGGTGGTCGCGAAGCTGAAATTGCACAGGTTGTCGGTCACGCGCGAGCGCGTGTACGCGTTCGCATAGGTGACCGCGATCGCCGGAATCGCCTGCGAATCCCACATCGGCGCCTGCAGCAGGTCGGAATCCGCGAGATAGCCGGCCGCGTGCAGTTGCGCGAGCGCGTCGGCGGCCTGGCTCTGCGTATCGGCCCCCGACACGAACCCGGCCGCGGCGAGCGTCGCGCAGCGCTGCGTGCGGATCGACTGCGTGGTGGCGGCCGGCAGCGCGCTCAGGTACGGCGCGCCCGCGAGCGACGACGACGCGGCCGCACACGGCTCCAGCAGGTTCGCGAGCGTCGCGTAGTCGGCCAGCGGCCGGCCGAACGACGGCACCGGCTGGCCGCCCTCGCGCACGACCGCGTTCGGCGCCATCCGCACGTTGACTTGCGGCTCGCCGACCACGACCGCGGTAATCCAGCGGCGCGTGTCCTGCTCGGCCGCCGCGAGCGCCGCGCCGCCGCCGTTGCTGACGGACGCGGCGATCGTCGTGATGTCGCCCGGGCGGTAGCGCACGCCGTGATGCGAGCCGTCGACGAGCGGCCCGAACTGTTCGTTGAGCGCCCAGTACGCGAATTCGACCGCCTGCAGCGTCGCGTGTCCCCAGTCCTGCTCCGGATTCTGTTGCGAATGCGCGTGCTTGAACGCGTAGCGATTCGGGAAGCGGCTGTTGAACGCGGCCAGGTCGCTGCTCGTCACATTGGCGGTAAAGAGACTCGCATTGCCGGCGAGCACCGCGTCGGCGAGCGTGCCGTCGATCAGCGTGATCGTGTCGGTGCCGAGCTCGTGCGCGCCGTTGCCGCCGCCCTTGTCGTTGTACGCGACCGCACAGCCGCGCTTGAGGCCCCACTCGCCGGCCGCCGAGATCGCGCCGTACACGCCGCGCGAACCGGACGACGTCGCGGTGACGATGCACGGCTGCGCGGGATCGAAGCTCGCGGGCACCTGCACGAGCAGCGTCACGTTCTTGCGGCCGCTGCCGTCGTCGGAATACGCGAGATATTCGGTGCCGGGAATCTTGCCTTCGCCGAGCGTGTCGTTGCCGTCGAGGTCGACGTTCGGTCCCCAGAAGCGGCCGTAGCCGCCGTTGGCGCTCATGTCGACGAGCGCGCGGTAGTTCGACCAGATCGCGAGCCGGCGCAGCTCGGCGCTCGTCGGCCGCGACGGATTCGCGAACGCCGGCGCGGTGGCGGTGGCGAGGCCCGTCTTGCCGAGACCGGCCGTCAGCAGGTCGTCGCCCGTACCGTCGTAGGCGGTGGTGCGCACGCTGCCGGACACGAACCCGGGCAGCCGGTTGCGTTCGGACGACTCGTCGCCGTTGCAGGCGCCGAGCAACGTGATCGCGACCAGCGCCGCGCCCCAAAGAATCCGACTGCCCCACCCGTGCGTTGTCATTGCCGCCCTCTCGATATCGTTATCGGTGCGCCGCTGCGTCGTGCGCGGCTCGCGGCCTGTCGGGAAAACGCCGGGCCGCCCAAGGTTTTCCGCCCCGAAGGAAGTTTCCTTGGGGGACGCCCGCTCCGGGGCCTGGCGCGAAGCGGCGGGCCCGGGGGGCATTCAAAAGTGCAAACGGGCCCCGGCACGCCGGGGCCCGCGTGAAAGCGGGCGCGCGGCGCTGGCGCGCCGCCGCCCGGCATCATTGCTGCTGAACCGTCAGCTTGTTCGTGACCGACGTCACGCCCTTCACGCCCTTCGCCGCCTCTTCCGCCTTGTCGATCTGTGCCTGGTCGGGCACCGTGCCCTCCAGCGAGATCGCGCCGCCCTTCGAGCGCACGACGATGTTCGCCACGTCGATGCCGCCTGCCTTCGTAATGGCCTTGCGCACCGCATAGCCGAGCTGGCGGTTGGCCTTCTTCGCGGTCTTGGCCGCCGCCTTCGGCGAGCTCGCTGCCGCGGCCGGCGCTTCGGTGGCCGCCGCATCGCTCGACTGCGCGTACACGCTGCCCGTCAGACAGGCCGCCACGGCCGCAACACCCAACGCTCTCAACACGATCGACTTCATGCTATCTCCTTGTAACTCCGGAACGGCCGTGCACAGTACGGCCGGATACCCCCAAAGGCAGCCGGCCCGCGCGCGAACGGGCGGGACGGCCGATGATTTCCACGGCGATGCGAGAGAGGCGACACGGGCCGGCGGCCGGCGCGCGCGAATGCGGGCCGGCCGGGCCGGACAGCCGCCGGCCGGGCGCGCCCGGTCTCATAACGTGCCGGGTCGTGCGCGAATCGGGCGCGGCTGCGTCGCACAATGTAATCCAGCGCCAGCCGAAGCGCAAAGCTTTTGACGCGTGGCCGCCCGCCATCCGCCCGCGCGCGCCCGTGTCCGCCGCCGCGCGACGGCGCCGGACTCGCGCACGCCGGGCGAAACCGGGTACCATCGCCGCCAGAACGCGCATCGCGTGCCTTGTCCGCGACGGCCGTCATCGCTGCGTCACGCCCGTGTCATCCGCCGACTCCATGAAGCCAGCCCGCCCCCGCCCGCCCCGCCGCATCCTCGCCCGCTTCGTCGCGGTGTCGTGGCGCGACCTCGCGCTGTCGATCGGCCCCACCGTGCTACTCGCGGTCGCGGCGGTCTGGTTCGCGGTCAAGCTGATCCAGCCGGCGCCGCCGTCCACGCTCGTGATTTCGTCCGGCCCGCCCGGCAGCACCTACTGGAACGCCGCGCAGAAATACAAGGCGATCCTCGCGAAGAACGGCGTCACGCTCGACGTCCAGTCATCCGAAGGATCCGCGCAGAACCTCGCGCGGCTGTCGAATCCGGACGCGCCGGTCGGCGTCGGCTTCGTGCAGAGCGGCATCGGCCCGAAGGAGCGCGATGAACACCTGGTCTCGCTCGGCAGCATCGGCTACGTGCCGCTCGCGATCATGTACCGCGGGCCGGTGGTCGCACGCCTGTCCGACTTCAAGGGCAAGCGGCTCGCGCTCGGCGCGGAAGGCAGCGGCGCGCGCGAATTGAGCCTGGCGCTGCTGAAGATGAACGGCATCGTGCCGGGCGGCTCGACCGAACTGCTGCCGACCGCCGGCGAGGACGCCGCGGCCGCGCTGCTCGACGGCAAGATCGACGCCGCGTTCCTGTCCGGCGACTCGACGCAGATCCCGGTGATGGCGAAGCTGTTCCGCGCGCCCGGCGTGCACGTGTACTCGTTCACGCAAGCCGAGGCCTACGCGCGGCGCTTTCCGTACCTGACCGCGATCACGCTGCCGATGGGCGTCTATGATCTCGGCCTCAACCTGCCGCCCGCCGACATCCACACGGTCGCGCCGACGATCGAGCTGGTCGCGCGCGATACGCTGCACCCCGCGCTGTCCGACCTGCTGATCGAGGCCGCGCGCGAAGTGCACGGCCACGCGACGATCCTGCAGCACGCGGGCGAATTCCCGTCGGCCGTCACGCGCGGCTTCCCGCTGTCCGACGACGCGGGGCGCTATTACAAGTCGGGCAAGTCGTTCCTGTACCGGCGGCTGCCGTTCTGGGTCGCGAGTCTCGTCGACCGGCTGCTCGTCGTCGTGGTGCCGCTGATCGTCGTGCTGATCCCCGGGTTGCGGCTGGTGCCGTCGCTGTACGGCTGGCGCGTGCGTTCGCGCATCTACCGCTGGTACGGCGCGCTGATCGCGCTCGAGCGCCGCGCGCTCGGCGAGCATACGGCCGAAGAGCGCGTCCAGCTGCTCGACGAACTCGACGATATCGAGGAAGCCGTGAACCGGATGAAGATGCCGCTTGCGTACGCGGGGCAGTTCTACGTGCTGCGCGAGCACATCGGCTTCGTGCGCGAGCGGCTCACCGCGCACGATCACGACGTCGCATCGGGCACGCCGGGCACACCCGGCGCCGGCGGCCGTGCAGCGGCGCGCGGCGGCGCCGCGGCGCCGGCCGGCGAGCCCCCCCGGGCGACTCCCGGTTCCGCATGAGCGGCCGATCCGCGATCATTGCTGCATCCGCGCGGTTGCATCCGCGCGCCGCAACGTAACATGAAGGCCGCCGCCAGGCGCGCACGCCCCACCCTCTGGAGATCGCCATGACAACCGGCCTCGACACTGCCCAGCCTGCCTGGTTCTTCGACTTCGTGTCGCCGTTCTCCTACCTGCTGCTCGAACAGCACGACAAGTGGCCCGACGTGCCGTTCGACCCCGTCGCCGTGTCGCTGCCCGACCTGCAGCGCCACTGGGGGCAGCGCCCGAGCGCCGACGTGCCGGCCAAGCGCGTGTTCACGTACCGCCACGCGCTGTTTCGCGCCGAACAGCTCGGCATCCGCTTCAAGATGCCGCCCGCGCATCCGTTCGACTCCGACAAGGTGCTGCGCCTCGCGATCGCGCTGCGCGCCGACATCGCGACCGTGCTGGAAATGTTCCGCTTCATCTGGCACGACGGCAACGATCCGTCGACGCCGGACGGGTTCGCGGCGCTGTGCGAGCGCGTCGGCGTCGGGCATGGCGACGAGCTGATCGAATTCGAGGAGACGAGCGCGCAGTTGCGCCGCAACACCGACGACGCGATCGCGCTCGGCGTGTTCGGCGTACCGACCTTCTGGATGAACCAGCAGCTGTTCTGGGGCGAGGACGCGCTGCCGATGGTGCTGTACTGCGCGCGCACGCCGAACTGGCTCGAGTCGCGCGAGGTCAAGCGGATCAGCGTGCTGCCGAAGGGGCGCACGTGATGGCCGGTATCACGCACGGCAACGTGCGGCTGCGGTAAGGTTACGCTTCTCCCGAACACCGCTCGCCGATGGAAGACGACGATCGTACCGCCTCGCTCGATATCTGGCTCGTGCGCGTATTGCGCACGCTGCTGCTCGAGCGCAGCGTCACGCAGGCCGCGCTGCGCCTGAACCAGACCCAGCCCGCGATCAGCACCGCGCTGCGCAAGCTGCGCGAGACGCTGAACGACCCGATTCTCGTGCGCGGCAAATCCGGGATGGTGCCGACCGAGTACGGCGCGTCGCTGCTCGGTGCCGCGTCGCGCGCGCTGCGCGAGGTCGACTTCATCGCGACGCCGCACGGCGACTTCGATCCATCGTCCGCGCGGCGCACGTTCCGCGTGGCCGCGCCCGACTACCTGAACGATTTCTTCATGCCGACGCTGATCGAGCGCTTTCGCGACGCGGCGCCGCATGCGCATCTGGAAATCGACTCATTGAATCCCGCGCTCGATCACGCGGAGGCGCTCGAATCGGGCGCGCTCGATCTCGTGATCGGCAACTGGCCGAAGCCCGACCCGCGGTTTGCGCGCCAGGACCTGTTCTCCGACACGATCGTGTGCCTGATGCGCGACGCGCATCCGCTCGCCCGCGAACCGCTCACGCGCGAAGCGTACGCGTCGGCCGCGCACGTCGCGCCGACGCCGTACACCGGCGACAAGCGCAACGCGATCGAGATCGGCCTCGCCCGCGCCCGTCTCACGCGACGGATCGTGACGACGCTGCCGTACTTCGGCATCGTGCCGCAGGTGCTGCTGCAGTCGGACCTGATCTTCACGACGACGCGCCGCTTCGCGACGCACTACGCGCAGCTGCTGCCGCTCGTCGTCGTCGCGCCGCCCGTGCCGTTCCCGCGCATCAAGAGCTACCTGCTCACGCACCCGCACCCCGATCGCCCGACCGACATCGCGTGGCTGTGTGCGCTGACGCAGAGCGTGTCCGACGAGCTGACGGCCGCACGCGGCCGCAAGCGCTGAAGCGGCGCTCAACCCGCGCGGAATCGCCCGCGCACGATCACGCGGCGCGGCCGCTCAGGCCGTGCAGAAGGTTTCCTGCAGATGGGTCCAGCGCACGACGCCTGCCGCGTCGCGCGCGAACACGGCGGTCGCGCGACGCGCGGGCAGTTCGCCCGACGCCGCCTGCTGCGCTTCGAGATAGGTGAGCACCGCATGCGACGCGTCTGCCGCGAGCACGCGGATGTCCGACAGTGTGATGCGCAGCCCCGGCTTCGCGCCGCCGAGCTTCGCGAACAGCGCGCGCGTGTCGTCGCGGTCGAACGCGCGACCGTCGGTCATGATCATCGTGAATTCGGCGGAGAAAGGCGCGAGCAGCGCATCGAGCGCCGCGGGTGAAGTATCGGCGCCGGACAGCCAGCGCTCGATGACGACGAGGCTCGCATCGAGCGCATCGAGATAGACCTGATGATCGGACATGGTACCTGCACGAAAGAACGCGCGGCCCGCTGCCGCGCGATCCGTGCAGTGTAGGCAAAAACGCGCGGACGTGGGTCGGGCGTGCCGCCCCTGATCGTTACCGCGCGCAACGCGCGTCGTCGCGCAAGCGCCCCGCCGCGGCCGCCTTCGCATCGGCCACCGGCATGCCCGAGCGGGCCTGCAGCAGTTCCGCGCAGACGGCCACCGCGATCGCACCGGGCGCCTTGTCGACGATGCCCGCGACGCCGATCGGACACACCATCTCGGTGAGCCGCGCCGGATCGACGCCGCGCGCGGCGAGCCGGCGCTCGAACTTCACGCGCTTGGTACGCGAACCGATCATCCCGAAGTACGCGAAGTCGCGCCGCCGCATGATCTGCGCGGCGAGCGAGAAGTCGAGCGCGTGGTTGTGCGTCATCACGAGGAAGTACGCGCCGGGCGGCGCCGCGTCGACGACGGCCTCGGGTATGTCGGTCGGCTCCGGCTGCACGTTCGGCGGACATTCGTCCGGGAACAGCTCGTCGCGCGTATCGACCCACTGCACGACGCACGGCAATGCGCCGAGCAGCGTGACGAGCGCATGGCCGACGTGCCCCGCGCCGAACAGCACGATGTGCATCGGCGCGGACGTACCGGTCGCGCGGTTGCGCTGGCCGGTACCCTGCGCGAATGCCGGGGTCGTCGCGGTGCGAAACGAACGTGCAGGCCCGTTCATCTCAACCTGCCTGACCGGCGCGCGCAGCACGCACCGCAGTGATCGCGCGCAGGATCGACTCGCCGGTGGCCGGCGCGTCGAGCGGCGGATTCACCCGGTAGTCGCCGACCGCCGCAATCGCGTCGCGCACCGCGAAGAACACCGAGAACGGCAGCAGCAGCGGCGGTTCGCCGACGGCCTTCGAACGATGGATGCTGTCCTCGACGTTGCGGTTCTGGAACAGCCGCACGTTGAATTCGGGCGGCGTGTCGTTGACCGTCGGGATCTTGTACGTGGACGGCGCATGCGTCATCAGCTTGCCGCCCTTGTTCCACCACAGCTCCTCGGTCGTGAGCCAACCCATTCCCTGGATGAACGCGCCTTCGACCTGGCCGATGTCGAGCGCCGGGTTCAGCGATGCGCCCACGTCGTGCAGCGCGTCGACGCGCAGCGTGCGCATCTCGCCCGTCAGCGTGTCGATCACGACCTCCGACACGGCCGCGCCGTACGAGTAGTAGTAGAACGGCCGGCCCTGCAGCTTCGACTGATCCCAGTACAGCTTCGGCGTCGCGTAGAAGCCGTCGGACCACAGCTGCACGCGCGCGAGATACGCCTTCGCGATCACCTCGCCGAACGGCACGCTCGCGCCGCCGATCCACACGAAGTCGTTGCCGAACTTCACGTCGGCCGCATCGACCTTGCCGTCGCCGAACTGCTTCGCCGCGAACGCCGCGAGGCGCCCGCGCAGCTGGCGCGCCGCGTCCTGCGCGGCCTTGCCGTTCAGGTCGGAGCCCGTCGACGCGGCCGTCGCGGACGTGTTCGCGACCTTGCTCGTGTCGGTCGCCGTCACGCGGATCCGGCCGAAGCGGATGCCGAGCTCGTGCGCGACGACCTGCGCGACCTTCGTGTTGAGCCCCTGCCCCATCTCCGTGCCGCCGTGGTTCACGAGCACCGAGCCGTCGGTGTAGATGTGCACCAGCGCGCCCGCCTGGTTGAAGTGCGTGACGTTGAACGCGATGCCGAACTTCACCGGCGTGAGCGCGATGCCCTTCTTCAGCACCGTGTTGCGTGCGTTGAATTCGCGCACGCCCGCGCGCCGCGCGCGGTAGTCGCTCGTCGACTCGAGTTCGCCGAGCAGTTCGTGCAGCACGTTGTCCTCGACCGTCTGCCCGTAAGGCGTCACGTTGCGCTCGGTCTTGCCGTACAGGTTCGCGTAGCGCACGTCGAGCGGATCGCGGCCGAGCGCGCGCGCGACGTCGTCGAGGATGTATTCGATTGCGAACGCGCCCTGCGGGCCGCCGAAGCCGCGGAACGCGGTGTTCGACTGCGTGTTGGTCTTGCCGCAGTAGCCGGCGATGTCGACGTCGCCGAGCCAGTACGCGTTGTCGAAGTGGCACACCGCGCGCGTCATCACCGGGCCCGACAGGTCCGCCGAGAAGCCGCAGCGCGACGTCATGTCGAGCGCGACGCCGTCGAGGCGGCCGTCGTCGTCGTAGCCGACGTCGAAGCGGTAATGGAAGTCGTGTCGCTTGCCGGTGATCATCATGTCGTCGTCGCGGTCCGGACGCAGCTTCACCGGGCACAGCAGCTTCCACGCGGCGAGCGCCGCGCAGCATGCGAACAGGCCCGACTGCGATTCCTTGCCGCCGAACCCGCCGCCCATCCGGCGGCATTCGACCAGCACGTTGTGCGACGCGACGCCGAGCACGTGCGCGACGAGGTGCTGCATCTCGCTCGGGTGCTGCGTCGAGCAGTACACGTGCATCCCGTCGTCGTCCTTCGGCACCGCGTACGCGATCTGCCCTTCCAGGTAGAACTGCTCCTGGCCGCCGAGCAGCATCTCGCCCGACTCGCGATGCGGCGCGGCGGCGAGCCGCGCGGCCGCGTCGCCGCGCGCGAGTTTCAGCGGCGGGATCACATAGGTTTCGGCCTGCCGCGCTTCCTGCGCGGTCAGGATCGCGGGCAGCTCCTCGTAGTCGACCTGCGCGCGGCGCGCGGCGAGCCGCGCGGTTTCGTGCGACGTCGCGACGACGATGAACATCGGCTGGCCGACGAACTGCACGATGCCTTTGGCGAGTACCGGATCGTCGTGGATGATCGGGCCGCAATCGTTGACGCCGGGGATGTCGTCGGCCGTGAACACGGCGACCACGCCGGGCGTCGCGCGCACCGCGTCGAAGTTCATCGACACGATCTTCGCGTGCGGCTTCGCGGACAACCCGAGCGCCGCATGCAGCGTGCCCGCGACGAGCGGGATGTCGTCGGTGTAGGTCGCGCGCCCGCTCACGTGCAGGTGCGCGGATTCGTGCGCGCGCGAGACGTGCACCTGCGCGGCGTCGGCCTGCGGGTCGAGGGTGTTCAGGAACGGTTCTGCTTGCTGGTTCATGTTCGGTGTTCTCCCTCGTCAGACGCGCGCCACGTCGTCGGCAACTTCGGCGGCCACTTCACGCACGTTCAGCGCCTGCGGCGGCAGCGGGTCGTGCGGGCGCGTCTCCAGCCAGAATCGGTACATCAGGTTCTTCGCGGTATCCAGGCGATACGCGCTCGTCGCACGCATGTCGGTGAGCGGCTGGTAGTCGCGCTCGAGCGCCTGCATCGCGGCCTGCGCGGTGGCTTCGTGCCACTGCGCGCCGTCGAGCAGGCTCTCCGTATGCGTCGCGCGCTTCGGCGTCGCGGCCATCCCGCCGAACGCGATGCGCGGCTCGCGGATCAGCTCGCCGTCCGCGATGAACGCGAACGCCGCGCACACCGCCGAAATGTCGGAGTCGAAGCGCTTCGACAGCTTGTAGGTGCGGAACTGCAGCTTCGCGCGCACGCCGGTGCGGGTCGGCACCTTCAGGCCGACGACGAATTCGTGCGGCGCCATGTCCTTTTGCTGATAGCCCGTGTAGAGCGCCTCGAGCGGCAGCTCGCGCACCGTGTCGCCGCCGCGCAGCACGACCCGCGCGCCGAGCGCGATCAGGCCCGGCATCGAGTCGCCGATCGGCGAGCCGTTCGCGACGTTGCCGCCGATCGTCCCCGCGTTGCGGATCGGCAGCGACGCGAAGCGCTTCCACATTTCGGTCAGTTCCGGATACGTGCCGGCGAGTGCCGCATAGCCGTCCTCGACCGTCACGCCCGCGCCGATCTCGATCCAGTCGTCGCCGTGCACGATTTGCTGCAGTTCAGCGATCTGGCCGACGTAGATCAGGTCGTCGAGGCGACGCATCTGCTTGGTGACCCACAGGCCGATGTCGGTGCTGCCGGCGAGCAGCCGTGCATCCGGGCGCTCGACCTTCAGCGCGGCCAGCGCGTCGAGCGTGCGCGGCGCGGCGAAGCGCGCGCCGTCGAGCGCCGTGTAGTCGAACGTGTCGTCACGCTTGAGCGACGCGAGCGTGCGCGCCAGCGCGGCCGTATCGACCGGTGCCGTCGGCGCCGGCGCACCGAACATCTGCACGGCCGCATCGACGATCGGGCGATAGCCGGTGCAGCGGCACAGGTTGCCGGTGAGCGCATCGGCGATCTCGGTGCGCGTCGGCACGTCCTTCGCCTTCGCGCACGTGCCGGCGCAGCCTTCATGGCCGTGCTTCTCGTACAGCGCCCACATCGACATCACGAAACCGGGCGTGCAGAACCCGCATTGCGAGCCGTGGCAATCGACCATCGCCTGCTGCACCGGATGCAGCGAACCGTCCGGCTGGCGCAGGTCTTCCACCGTCAACAGCGCCTTGCCGTCGAGCGTGGGCAGGAACTGGATGCAGGCATTGACGGCCTTGAACGCGACCGTACCCGTGTCGGTCAGCTCGCCGACGACGACCGTGCACGCGCCGCAGTCGCCTTCCGCGCAGCCTTCCTTGGTGCCGGTGCAGTGCGCATCCTCGCGCAGGTACTGCAGCACGGTGCGGGTGACGTCCGCGCCGCTGACTTCGCGGACCGCGTGACGATGGTAGAAGCGGATCGGCTCACTCATGTCTCTATCGTTCTTCCGGTGGGGGCAAGGCGGCCTGCGCGGGGCGCTCGACCGACGTTTCTCTGACAGTTTGCACGCTATCACCGTCAAATTCCGCAACCCATAGCCCATCACGCATGGGGCCCATATAACTGCCGCGATATGCGCGCCGCGGCCGCCCGGCAGGCGTCGGGCGCCTTGCCCGGCCTGGGTTCCGGCCTGCCCGCAGTGCCCCGTCGGCAATTCTCCGATGATGAAAATGGGTCGCGATTAACTAAATGGTACCTGCGTGAAAACCGGTTCCATGGGAAAATCCCGATTCCGTTTTTCGCCGCTTTCCGCTCCGTTTCGTCCATTCGATCCGACCCCATGTCAACCGATTCCGCCACACCGCCGCGCAGCGGGTTTGCCGTCACGCTGCAAATCGTGTCCGTCGTCTGTTTCACGTTCATCTGCTATCTGACCATCGGCCTGCCGCTCGCGGTGCTGCCGGGCTTCGTCCATGACGACCTCGGTTTTTCCGCGATCGTCGCGGGCGGCGCGATCAGCGTCCAGTATTTCGCGACGCTCGCGTCGCGCCCGCTCGCCGGGCGCTTCGCCGATACGCTCGGGCCGAAGCAGACGGTGCTGCGCGGGCTGATCGGCTGCGGCGTGTCGGGCGTGCTGCTGCTCGTCGCGCTGCTGCTGGCCCACTGGCCGGTCGCGAGCCTCGTGCTGCTGGTCGCGAGCCGGCTCGTGCTCGGCGTCGGCGAGAGCCTGTGCGGCACCGGTGCGATCCTGTGGGGCATCGGGCGGGTCGGCGTCGCGCACAACGCGAAGGTGATCTCGTGGAACGGCATCGCGACCTACGGGGCGCTCGCGCTCGGCGCGCCGGTCGGCGTCGCGATCGCGCACACGCTGAATCCGGCGCTGATCGGCGTGATCGTGATCGCGCTCGCCGCGATCGGCTTCTATCTCGCGCGCCTGATCGCTTCCGTGCCGCTCGTGCACGGCGAACGGATGTCGTATGCGAGCGTGTTTACGCGCGTACTGCCGCACGGCCTCGGCCTCGCGCTCGGCTCGGCCGGCTTCGGCTCGATCGCGACCTTCGTCACGCTGTACTACGCGGCGCGCCATTGGCCGAACGCCGCGCTGTCGCTGACCGTGTTCGGCACGCTGTTCATCGGCGCGCGACTGCTGTTCGCGAACACGATCAAGACTCACGGCGGCTTCCGCGTCGCGATCGTGTCGTTCGCGTTCGAATGCTCGGGCCTCTTGCTGCTGTGGCTCGCTCCCGTGCCGCACGTCGCGCTCGTCGGCGCCGCGCTGACCGGCTTCGGCTTCGCGCTGATCTTCCCGGCGCTCGGCGTCGAGGCCGTGGCGCTCGTCCCGCCGGCGAGCCGCGGCGCGGCGCTGTCCGCGTATTCGGTGTTTCTCGACCTGTCGCTCGGCATCACGGGCCCGCTCGCCGGCTATGTGGCCGGTGCGTTCGGTTATCCGCAGGTGTTCCTGTTCGCGGCGGTGGCCGCGGCGGCCGGCGTCGCGCTGTCGATGGTGCTGTACCAGCGGCAGGCGCGGCTCGCCGGGAGCGGCGCGGCGGCGTGAGTCGTGCTGCCGCGCGCGCAACGCCGTTCAACGCAGCAACACGTTGAAGTCGCGCAGCACGCGGACGGCTTGAGGATGACGCCGGAACGGAACGGCGTCCCGGAGCGAGAGCTTGGGTTCGGCACGATCGAAGAGCACGAGGGCTTCCGACGTGTTCAGATGGCGGGACATGTACAGGAACCCGTCGACCCGCCGCTGATGCCGGTGGACGGCCAGCGACCACTGCTGCGGAACGTCGTACGGCACGATCGTCGACAACGCACCGTCGCCGCCAAGGTTCTTCAGCGGCAAGCCATGCAGGACGGCCACGGCCAACGGCGCACCGTCGAATGAAAGCACGTAGCGATCGAGCTCGGTCGTGACGAGCGGGAAACCGCCCAGCACCAGATCGGCGACTTCGTCGTGCAGCACCGTCTCCGCGAATGCGCAAGAGTGCCTGATGCCCCGGTCAAGCCACGCGCAGGAACAACCGGCGCGTCAGGTCGAACGCAACAAGATTGCCGGCCAGCACGAGCAGCAGCCCGATCACCGCGAGCGGCGACCACTGGTAGCCCTCGAAGACCGTCGACACGGCCAGCGCGACGATCGGGAACAGCACCGTGCAGTACGCGGCGCGCTCCGGCCCGATCCGCCCGACGAGCGTCAGGTACGCGGTGAACCCGATCACCGAGCCCGGCACGGCCAGATAGACGAGCGCGCCGAGATAACGCGGGCTCGGGTCGATCATGAACGGCAGCCCGGCCACCGCACTGCCGACCGTCAGGATCGCCGCGCCGATCAGCATCGCCCAGCCGTTGGTCGCGAGCGGATGCAGCCCCATCGATTGCATCCGGCTCGACAGCAGGTTGCCGGCCGAGAAGCACATCGTGCCCGCGAACGCGATCGCGAGGCCCGTCCAGGTCGCGTGATCGTCGAGGTGGCCGGCCATCTGCTGCCAGAACAGGCAGGCGATGCCGGTCAGCCCGAGCAGCGCGCCGGCAATCGCGGACGGCCGCAGCGGGCGGCCCATGAACAGCCGGCCGTTGATCGAATTCAAGAGCGGCGCGGTCGAGAAGATCACCGCGACGAGGCCGCTCGGCACGACCTGCTCCGAGTAGTAGAAGCACAGGAAATTCAGGCAGAACAACGCGAAGCCCTGCGCGACGAGGTAGCGCCACGCCTCGCGCGGCGGACGCACCGGCCGGCGCATCACGCGCAGCAGCGCGAACAGCACGGCGGCCGCGAGCCAGAAGCGCCACGCGATCGACACGGGCGGCGGCACGGCGCCGAGCTGCCATTTGATCGCGATCCAGGTGGTGCCCCAGATCAGCACGGTGACGAAATAAAGCGACAGGTTCATGGCGGCAACGAAGCGAAACGAGTGAAACGGACTCAGACTGTGCCGCCGCCCCGCCCGCGCGGATTGTCCGGAATTGCGGTCTTTTTCGGGCGGCCGCACGGCGCGCCGCGCGCGCGCTTATACTCGTCGCACCATGAGTCCGCCCCTGTACGCCCCGCCCGCCGATCACGCCGCTGCCCTTGCCGGCGGTGCGATGCCGTTCGGCCTGCAGTCGGTGTGCCGCACGCTCGCCGAGGCGAACGCGACGCTCGAGCGCTTCACGTGGCTCGGCGATCATCTCGCGATCGCCGAATGGACGCGCATCACCGACGAAAGCGAGACGATCTACGAACAACCGGGCCACCACACGCTGTCGTGCTATCTCGACGGCGGCTACCGGACGGAGCGCGAACGCGTGCCGCGCTACGGCGCGCCGAGCCTGCTGTGCGCGCTGCCGGGGGACCATGAATCGCGCTGGTGGGTGCGCGGCGAGATGCACTTCATCCACCTCTACTTCCTGCCCGAGCACTTCACGCAACGCGCGATCCGCGAACTCGATCGCGAGCCGCGCGAGCTGAAGCTCGCCGACCGCACCTATTTCGAGGATGCGCGCGTCGCGGCGCAGTTCCGTTCGCTCGCGCTGGAGCGCTGGGACGATGCCGACGGGCGGCTGCGCGTGAACGAGGCCGCGCACGACGTATTGAGCCTGCTGCTGCGCGGCCAGAGCACGACGCGCACCGACGTGCCGTTCCGCGGCGGACTCGCGCCGGCCGTGCGCCGCCGCGTGCGCGACTACATCGACAGCTACCTGTCGCAACCGCTGACGCTCGGCGAACTGGCGGAGGTCGCCGCGCTGTCCGAATATCACTTCTCGCGGATGTTCCGGCTGTCGTTCGGCCGCGCGCCGCACGCGTGGGTGGCCGAGCAGCGGCTCGCGCGGGCGCGCCTGCTGCTGCGCACGACGGCGCTGCCGCTCGCGCAGGTCGCGGCCGAATGCGGCTACGCGAACGCCGGCCACTTCAGCCATCGCTTTCGCGACGCGCACGGCACGACGCCGAACGCGTACCGGCGCGCGATGCAGGGAGGCTGAGCCCCGCGCGCACCTTCAACGTGCCGGCTGGCGCAGCGCGCACCCGGCACGCATCACCGTCTCCGCTTACGCGCCCCGCTGCGACAGTTCCTGCTCGAGCGCGGCCACGCCGGCCGGCAGGTCCACCGGCACCTTCAGGTCGATCATCGTGCGGCCGAACGCGTGCAGCGTGCGGAACAGGTTGTGTTCGCGGCACTGTTCGCCCATCTGCCCGATCCGCACGATCGGCAGCCCGAACGAGCCCGAGATCTCGACCTGGTACTGCTTCGAGATATGGCCGCACACCATCCCGGGCGTCAGCCCTTCGGGCGTCTCGATCCCGACCACCGAGTTGAGCCGGCAGTCCTTCGGCGCATAGAGCGCGAGCCCCATCGCCTCGACGCCCGCCTGCAACGCGAGCGAGCAGCGCAGGTGGCGCGCGAAGCGGCTTTCGAGCGTCTCCGCGCAGACGAGCCGCAGCGCCTCGTGCAGCGCGAGCACGCCCGACACCGGCGCCGTGTAGTGGTAGCCCGCGTTGTGCCAGAAGTTCTCCGCGAGCGCCATGTCGAGGCACCAGTGCGCATTCGGTTCCGGACGCTGCTTCATCCGGTCCCACGCGGCGTCCGAGAACGCGATCAGCGATACGCCGGGAATCGACGACAGCCCCTTCTGGCCGCCCGTGATCACCGCATCGATGCCCCACGCGTCCATCTCGAGCGGCATCGTCGACAACGTGCACACCGCGTCGACGACGACCAGCGCGCCGGCCGCCTTCGCGAGCGCCGCGATGTCGCGCAGCTCGCGGTTCCACACGGTGTTCGACGTCTCGCCCTGCACGATCGTGACGATCTCGGGCCGCTCGCGCGCGATCGCGTCCGCGATCTCGTCGAGGCTCGCGACCGAGCGGTCGGCCACTTCAAGCGTGGCGACGTCGGCGCCGACGCGCGTGGCCATCTCGGCCATCCGCGCGCTGAAGAAGCCGTTGCGGATCGACAGCACGCGCGTGCCGCGCCACGCGAGGTTCGAGATCGCCATTTCCATCGCGGCGGAACCGGGGCCGGCGACGCCGAGCACCCACTTCGTGCGGGTCTGGAACACGTAGCGCGCCATCTCCTTCACCTGCTCGATGATCTTCGCCATCGTCGCGCCGAGGTGGTTGATCACGATCGTATTCGCCTTCGCGACGGCGGCCGGGATCGGGACCGGGCCGGCCCCCATCATCAGCAGCGGTTCTTCGGGCAGGATCGCGTCGAGCGGCACGACGACGGGACAGGGAATCGGCGAGTAATCGATGGACATGGCTGGTAAAAGAGGAACGGAGAAAACGCTCGGACGTCGTTCGCCGCACGGCACGGCGAACTGGTCGATCATTCCGCGTTCCGCGCCCGTGCGCAAGAGGCACGCGCGCCCGGACAGCGTGACGCTGGCCCGGTCGACGGACCGGGCCAGCCGGCCGCGCCCGCGCCGCACGACCGGGTTTCGTATTGCCGCGGCATTGCCGGCCGCATGCGAAACGGTTCCAACGGACGGTCGATGCCCGCGATTTTCTCCAGCAATATTGAGACGCGCATCCTGACGCCCGAGTTCAGCATGCCGCATGCATCTACCGGAATACCGGTCACCACGACAAAAATCGCGCGACTGGCATCGGCACACGAAAACCAGACCGGCACAAAAACATCCACTATCGCAGCATCTATTGGTGAGCGATTTCACCCATTACCGCACGACGTCGCATCCAGACCGCATCAACATATTGATTTATATGAGCAATATTAAAATACAAGGCGAACCTTCCGAATACACGCCGGACTAACCCAGGCGCATGCCAGCGCCGCCGATCCGTTAAATCGATACCCGCGATTTCGATTTTACGCAAGCCGCCCCTTTTCTCAGGTTGACGATATCGCTTCCGTAATGAACAATCGTCTGCAGAATCGAAAACCGATTTTTCGAGACGAACGAGACCCGGGGGTTGCGCGACGGTTTTCCAGGTCGTTTGACGAAAAATCCCAACCAAAATCAATCAACCGGGCCAGAAATTCGCGAGCCATGAACCAGATTCAGACCATGCGTGTGTTCGTCTGCGTCGCCGAGCAGCAGAGCTTCCGGCGCGCGGCGCACCATCTAGGCGTGTCCAACGCGCTCGTCACGCGCTCGATCGCGATGCTCGAGTCTCACCTGAACACGCGGTTGATCCACCGCACCACGCGCAACCTGTCGCTGACCGAGGCCGGCCTGCGCTACCTCGACGGCTGCCGTGCGCTGCTCGAGGAATTCGACCATCTCGAGGCATCCGTCGCGCACGCCGTGCGCGAGCCGGCCGGCACGCTGCGCGTCGTCGCGTCGGGCCTGCTGTCGCCGCTCGCGCTGACGCCGCTCGTCAGCCGTTTCCGGCACCGCTACCCCGAATTGCGCGTGCAGCTCACCGTCGCCGAGGGGCCGCTCGACGTGCTCGATTCGGGCTACGACGTCGGCATCGTGACCGGCAACCGGCTCGACGGCAACCCGACGCTGATCGGCCACGCGCTCACGCCGAACCCGTTCGTCGCCTGCGCGGCGCCCGCCTATCTCGAACGGCGCGGCGAGCCGCGCGCACCCGACGACCTGCCGGGCCACGACTGGGTCGCGCTCGCGCCGCACCAGCATGCGCCCGCGTGGCGGCTGGTCGGCCACGATGGCGTCACGCATTCGGTCACGGTGCGCCCGACCTGCACGGTCAACCAGCTGGCGCTCGTGCACGCTGCAACCGTCGCCGGGTCCGGCATCGCGGTACTGCCCGAGCCGAGCGTCGCCGACGCACTCGCCACCGGCACGCTGGTGCGGCTGTTGCCCGCTTACCGGATCGACGACCCGGACGCGCAGCTGTCGCTCGTCTACCCGAACCGCCAGTACGTGCCGGCCCGCACGCGCAGCTTCGTCGAGCATGCGCTCGAGCATTTCGGCGCGCAGACGGCCCGCGAGCGGACCGGCTACGGCTTCCTGCACACGCCCGATCGCGCCGAGATCGTCGCGGGCCGGCAGACGGGCCTGCAGTAAACTGCACGCGACAGCCATCGGAGGTGCAGCGTGCGCGTGATCCTGTTCAGCAGCCGGCAGTACGACGACGAATCGTTCACCGCCGCCAATCGGTCATTCGGTTATCGGCTGCACTTCCAGCCGTCGCACCTCGACGCGGAAACCGCGATCCTCGCGCACGGCTATGAGGTCGTCTGCCCGTTCGTCAACGACACCGTCGACGCGGCCGTGCTCGAACGGCTCGCCGACGGCGGCACGCGCCTGATCGCGCTGCGCTCGGCCGGCTTCAACCATGTCGACCTGGCGGCCGCCGAGCGGCTCGGCATCGCGGTCGTGCGGGTGCCCGCATATTCGCCGCATGCGGTCGCCGAACACGCGGTCGCGCTGATCCTCGCGCTCAACCGCCGGCTGCCGCGCGCGGTCGCACGCACGCGCGAAGGCGACTTCTCGCTGAACGGCCTGCTCGGCTTCGACCTGCACGGCAAGACCGTCGGCGTGATCGGCACGGGCCTGATCGGCCGCGTGTTCGCGAAGATCATGATGGGCTTCGGGATGCATGTGCTCGCACACTCGATGCCGCCGTACGACGAGGAGCTGATCGCGTACGGCGCGCGCTACGTCGAGCTGGACGAACTGCTGCACCATGCCGACATCATCAGCCTGCACTGCCCGCTGCTGCCGTCGACGCACCATCTGATCAACGCGCAGACGCTCGCGCGGATGAAGCACGGCGCGATGCTGATCAATACCGGCCGCGGCGGCCTGGTCGATGCGCCGGCGCTGATCGACGCGCTCAAGAGCGGCCAGCTCGGCCATCTCGGGCTCGATGTCTACGAGGAGGAAAGCGGCCTCTTCTTCGAAGATCACTCCGACCTGCCGCTGCAGGACGACGTGCTCGCGCGCCTGCTGACGTTCCCGAACGTGATCGTCACGTCGCACCAGGCGTTCTTCACGCGCGAGGCGCTCGCCGAGATCGCGCACACGACGCTGCTGAACATCGAGGCGTGGCACGCCGGCACGCCGACCAACGTCGTCACGACGGGGCGCTGAGCCACGTCGTTCCGCACGGCGTTGGCGGAGCGCCTGAGCGCACGCGATCCATCAACGATTCGTCAATTTATTTCGACTGATGTAACGCTGCGCGCGCGGCGTCTGCTATCGTTGCGCCGACCTCCCCCTGCTTCTGCCGCTCATGCGTTTCGACGACTCCGCCATTGCCGCGGTCTACCGCGCCATCTTCGAACGGCGCGACATGCGCCACTTCACGCCGGCGCCCGTCGATCCGGCCACGCTCGCGCGGCTGCTGCGCGCCGCGCATCACGCGCCGAGCGTCGGCTTCATGCAGCCGTGGCGCTTCATCCGCATCACCGATCCCGCGCTGCGCACCGCGATCCATGCGCTGGTCGAGGCCGAGCGCCGCGCGACCGCCGACGCGCTCGGCGAGCGGCAGGACGAATTCATGCGGCTGAAGGTCGAAGGCGTGCGCGAATGCGGCGAACTGCTGGTCGTCGCGCTGACCGACGACCGCGAGCGCCACGTGTTCGGCCGCCGCACGCTGCCGGAGATGGACCTCGCGTCGGCCGCCTGCGCGATCCAGAACATGTGGCTCGCCGCGCGCGCCGAAGGGCTCGGGATGGGCTGGGTGTCGCTGTTCGATGTCGACGCGCTGCGCACGTTGCTCGGCATGCCGGCCGGCGCGAAGCCGATCGCCGTGCTGTGCGTCGGGCACGTCGACGCGTTTTATGCGAAGCCGATGCTCGAGGAAGAGCGGTGGGCCGCGCGGATGCCGATCGAGGCGTGCCTGTTCGAAAACGGCTGGGATGCGTCGGCGGCCGGGGTCGCCGATGGCAACGCAGCATCCGGCGCGACCGGCGGATCATCGCCGTCGCCCGAGGTTGCCGCAGCGGACGACCGCTCCGGCTCGACACCCGCCGGCGCCGTGTCCGACCGCTGACGGGATGCACGAGGCACGGAACGGCCGCTTCGCCGGTCTTGCTCCGACCCGATATTACGCCTCGCTCTCGCTCTCGCTCTCGCTCTCGCCTTGCCTTGCCTTGCCTTGCTTTGCTTTGCCACCGCGCCGCCACCGAGCGCCGAGCACTGAGCACTGAGCACCGCCAAATCCCACACTTTGGGCGCACCCTGGCCGTCACCCGTCGCACGCCGGCAACAACCATTTTGACCCCGAGCATAGGGGTTTTCACTGAAGTAGAATCGCGGCTGATATCTCCTCGCCCCGCCCCTTCCGCGCATGCCGCGCCGATCTCGGGCCGCGGCCTTTTCCGTAGCCCACCGCGATGCCATTACCTCTTTTCGCCCTTGCCGTCGCCGCATTTGGAATCGGTACCACTGAGTTCGTGATCATGGGGCTGCTGCCCAACGTCGCCCGCGACCTCGGCGTATCGATCCCGGCCGCCGGGATGCTCGTGTCGGGCTACGCGCTCGGCGTGACGATCGGCGCGCCAATCCTCGCGATCGTCACCGCGAAGATGCCGCGCAAGCGCGCGCTGATGGGCCTGATCGGGCTGTTCATCGCGGGCAACCTGTTCTGCGCGATCGCGCCCGGCTATGCGGTGCTGATGGCCGCGCGGGTCGTCACGGCGTTCTGCCACGGCGCGTTCTTCGGGATCGGCTCGGTGGTCGCGAGCAACCTCGTCGCGCCGAACCGCCGCGCGCAGGCGATCGCGCTGATGTTCACCGGCCTCACGCTCGCGAACGTGCTCGGCGTGCCGCTCGGCACCGCGCTCGGCCAGGCGTACGGCTGGCGCGCGACGTTCTGGGCCGTCACCGGCATCGGCATCGCCGCGGCTGCCGCGCTCGCGGTGTGCCTGCCGAAGCACCTCGCGATGCCCGACAGCAGCATCACGCGCGAATTCAGCGTGCTGAAGCACCCGCAGGTGCTGATGGTGCTCGGCATCAGCGTGCTCGCGTCGGCGAGCCTGTTCAGCGTGTTCACGTACATCACGCCGATCCTCGAGGACGTGACGGGCTTCTCGCCGCGCCAGGTCACCTACGTGCTGCTGCTGTTCGGTCTCGGCCTGACCGTCGGCGGCACGCTCGGCGGCAAGCTCGCCGACTGGCGCCGGATGCCGTCGCTGATCGCGACGCTCGCGCTGATCGGCATCGTCCTCGCGCTGTTCGCAGGCACGATGCACCTGCCGTTCGCGGCACTCGCGACGATCTTCGTCTGGGGCATCCTCGCGTTCGCGATCGTGCCGCCGCTGCAGATCCTGATCGTCGATCGCGCGAGCGACGCGCCGAACCTCGCGTCGACGCTGAACCAGGGCGCGTTCAACCTCGGCAACGCGACGGGCGCCTGGCTCGGCGGGATGGCGATCGGATCCGGCGTGTCGCTCGTGAACCTGCCGTGGGTCGGTGCAGCGATGGCGGTCGCCGCACTCGCGCTCACGCTGTGGTCGGCGTCGCTCGAACGCCGCCCGGTGAGCGGGCCGACCGGATACGTATGACGCGTGCGCGGCGGCGACGCGCGGCGGCACGGCGCGCGTCCGCGCCCGCGCGCCGCCGCGATCGTTGCGCACGCAACCCCATTCGATCCTGACGGCCTTCATGGACCTTTCAGGGGCCACGGTGTAGCATCGCGGCCGATGAAAGCCATTCTCAATCGTGATTTCCTCGCGCTGATCCTCAGCGTCGCGGTGGTCGGTCTCGGCACCGGCGCCACGATGCCCCTCACCGCGCTCGCCTTGACCGAAGCCGGACACGGCACCAACGTCGTCGGCATGCTGACGGCCGCGCAGGCCCTGGGCGGTCTCGCGATCGTCCCGTTCGTCACCGCACTCGCACGGCGCATCGGCGCGCGCCGCGCGATCGTCGTGTCGGTCGTGCTGCTCGCCGCGGCCACCGCGCTGATGCAGTTCACGTCGAACCTGATCGTGTGGGGCGCGCTGCGCGTGCTGTGCGGCGCGGCGCTGATGCTGCTGTTCACGATCGGCGAGGCATGGGTCAACCAGCTCGCCGACGACTCGACACGCGGCCGCGTGGTCGCGATCTACGCGACCAATTTCACGCTGTTCCAGATGGCGGGCCCGGTGCTCGTCAGCCAGATCGCCGGCGCGACGCGCATCCGCTTCGCGCTGTGCGGCGCGCTGTTCCTGCTCGCGCTGCCGGCGCTCGCGACGATCCGGCGCGCGCCGCTCGCCGGCGACGACGCACATCACGCAGCGCACGACAGCTGGTTCGCCGTGCTGCCGCGCATGCCCGCGCTGATCATCGGCACGGGCTTCTTCGCTCTGTTCGATACGCTCGCGCTGTCGCTGCTGCCGCTCTATGCGATGGATCACGGCGTCGCGAGCGCGACCGCCGTGCTGCTCGCGTCGATCATGCTGTTCGGCGACACCGCGATGCAGTTCCCGATCGGCTGGCTCGCGGACAAGCTCGGCCGCGAACGCGTGCACCTCGGCGCCGGCTGGATCGTGCTCGCAGGCCTGCCGCTGCTGCCGTTCGTGATCGCGAACCCGTGGTTATGCTGGCCGCTGCTGTTCGTGCTGGGCGCGGCGGCCGGCAGCATCTACACGCTGTCGCTCGTCGCGTGCGGCGAACGCTTTCGCGGCGCGGCGCTCGTCACCGCGAGCTCGCTCGTGTCGGCGTCGTGGAGCGCCGCAAGCTTCGGCGGTCCGCTGGTCGCCGGCGCATTGATGGAGCAACTCGGCAGCAACGCGCTGATCGGCGTGCTGGTCGTCTGCGTCGCCGCGTTCGTCGCGGCAGCGCTGTGGGAACGACGCGCCGCGTTGCAGCGCGCGGTCTGACGGGCGCACACGCGCCACACCCCGCCGACAAAACGAAAACGGCCCACTTAATGCGGGCCGCCCTGTCCTTCCGGACTACGCGCTACGTGTCGCGCCGCGATCCGTCACGCGCCCCGCGCGGGAAGGATCTTGCCGGCACAGGTGCCGAAGCCGACGCGATAACCATCGCCCTGGCACCACCCGGCGAGCGTGAGCTCGTCGCCGTCCTCGATGAACGCGCGGCTGCCGCCGCCGTTCAGCGCGAGCGGCTCCTTGCCGTTCCACGTCAATTCGAGCAGGCTGCCGAACGAATCCTTCGTCGGCCCGCTGATCGTGCCCGAACCCATCAGGTCGCCCACGCGCGTGTTGCAGCCTGCGACCGTGTGATGCGCGAGCTGCTGCGCCATCGTCCAGTACATGTGCCTGAAGTTGGTGCGGCAGATCGACGTCGCTTCGGGCGCACCTTCGGCGCGCAGCGTCACTTCGAGCGCGATGTCGAATGCATGCTTGCCCGCGTGCCGCAGATACGCGAGCGGCTGCGGCGACTGTTCGGGCTGCGCGACGCGAAACGGTTCGAGCGCGTCGAGCGTGACGATCCAGGGCGAGATCGTCGTCGCGAAGCCCTTCGAGTTGAACGGGCCGAGCGGCACGTATTCCCACTGCTGGATGTCGCGCGCGCTCCAGTCGTTCAGCAGCACCATCCCGAAGATGTGCGCTTCGGCATCCTCGCACGCGATCGGCTCGCCGAGCGCATTGCCGCGGCCGACGATGAAGCCCGTCTCCAGTTCGATGTCGAGCTTGCGGCACGCGCCGAACACCGGACGTTCCTGGTCGGGCAGCTTCAGCTGCCCATTCGGGCGCCGCACCGGCGTGCCGCTCACGACCACCGACGACGCACGGCCGTTGTAGCCGATCGGCATCTCCGACCAGTTCGGCAGCAGCGCATTCTTCGGATCGCGAAACATCGAGCCGACGTTGGTCGCATGCTCCTTCGACGAATAGAAATCGGTGTAGCCGGGAATGTCGACCGGCAGGTGCAGCGTCGCGTCGCGCTGCGCGACGAGCGCTTGCGCGCGCAACGCGGCGTCATCGCGCAGTCGCGCGTCGTCGCGCGAAAACAGCGTCGACAGCTGCACGCGCACGCTGCGCCACGCATCGCGGCCGAGCGCGATGAACGCATTGAGCGTCGGCGCGGCGAACACGTCGGCGCCGGCCGGCAGCGTCACGAGGCCCGCACGCGCGAGCGCGGCGAGGTCGACGATCTGGTCGCCGAGCGCGACGCCTGCGCGGCGCGCCGGTTGCTTCGCATCGCTGAAGATCCCGAACGGCAGGTTCTGGATCGGGAAATCGCAGGCGGGATCGTTCGCCGTCTCGACCCAGCTCTTGCGAGCCGGGTCGAGCGTCGCGCGCCAGTCTTGGGTATCGCTCATCGTTGCTCCGGATTGAAGTGTTTCCTGATGCCTTGCCAGCATTCGAAGTAGTCGGCCTGCAGCTGCGCGGTGTCGAGCGCATAGCGCGTCGGCCGGATCAGCGTGCGGGTTTCGAACATGAACGCCATCGTCGCGTCGACCTTGTGCGGCTTCGTCGTGTCGCTCGCCGACGCCTTCTCGAACGTGTCCGCGTCCGGCCCGTGGCCCGACATGCAGTTGTGCAGGCTCGCGCCACCCGGCACGAAGCCTTCGGCCTTCGCGTCGTACGCGCCGTGCACGAGCCCCATGAACTCGCTCGCGACGTTGCGGTGGAACCAGGGCGGGCGGAACGTATCCTCGGCCGCGAGCCAGCGTGGCGGGAAGATCACGAAGTCGATCGTGTCGACGCCCGGCGTGTCGCTGGGCGACTGCAGCACGAGGAAGATCGACGGATCGGGATGGTCGAAGCTGATCGAGCCGATCGTATTGAACAGGCGCAGGTCGTATTTGTACGGCGCGTAGTTGCCGTGCCACGCGACGACGTCGAACGGCGAATGGCCGATGTCCGCGCGCCACAGGCGCCCGTTCAGCTTTGCGACCAGCTCGAACGCGCCCTCGCGATCCTCGTACGCGGCCTGCGGCGTGAGGAAATCGCGCGGGTTCGCGAGGCCGTTCGAACCGATGGGGCCGAGGTCCGGCAGGCGCAGCAGCGCGCCGAAGTTCTCGCAGATGTAGCCGCGCGCATCGCCGTCCGGCAGCGCGACGGAAAAACGCACGCCGCGCGGAATCACCGCGATCTCGAACGGCTCGACGTCGAGCCGGCCGAATTCGGTCGCGATGAAGAGCCGCCCCTGCTGCGGCACGATCAGCAGCTCGCCGTCGGCGCTGTAGAAAAAGCGGTCCTGCATCGAGCGGTTCGCCGCGTACAGGTGGATCGCACAGCCGTTCATCGCGGCCGCCGAGCCGTTGCCGGCCATCGTCACGAGCCCTTCGACGAAATCGGTCGGCTCGACCGGCATCGGCAGCGGATCCCAGCGCAGCTGGTTCGGCGGCGTCGGCGGCACGTCGGCCGAGTCGCCGAATTCCGACACGAGCCGCTGCGGGCCCGTGAACGGCTCGAACGGCCGGTGCACGGCCGCCGGCCGGATCCGGTACAGCCACGAGCGGCGGTTGTGGCTGCGCGGTGCGGTAAACGCGGTGCCCGACAGCTGCTCCGCATAGAGCCCGTACGGCGCGCGCTGCGGCGAGTTGCGGCCGTGCGGCAGCGCGCCGGGCAGCGCCTCGGTCGCGAATTCGTTCGCGAATCCGCTCAGGTAGCCGGCGGTCGCCGGTTTCGACAGGTCAAGCGTCATCGTTTCCTTTCTCCATCAATTCAAGGCGGCGTTCGGCGCCTGCGCCCCGCTGCGCCGCGTGACGCCGGCCAGGCCCAGCACGAACAGCGCCGAGCACAGCACGGGCACCGCGGCCGCATGGAACAGCGCGCCGTTGGTCCAGTTGAGCGCAATCAGTTGTCCGCCGACGAGCGGCCCGAGCACCGAGCCGATCCGGCCAATGCCGAGGCTCCAGCCAATGCCGGTCGAGCGCAGCGATGTCGGGTAATACTGGCCCGCGAGCGCGTTCACGGCCGGCTGCCCGCCGACCACGCAGAACCCGCCCGCGAACACGACGAGCAGCAGCCACGGCAGCGCATGCGCGACCGAGCCGATCAGCCCCACCGACACGGCCGCGCATGCGAAGCACGCGAACAGCACGCGCACGAAGCCGTAGCGTTCGATGAACCAGCCGAGCGACAGCGTGCCGATCACGCCGCCCGTCTGCAGCACAGTGCCGACGATCACCGCCGTGCCCGGCGAATAGCCCGCGTCGCGCATCACCGTCGGCAGCCAGTTCGACAGGAAGTACAGGTCGATCAGGTTCATGAAGCTGATTGCCCACAGCAGCAGCGTGACCGGCAGGCGGCCATGACGGAACAGCTCGGCGACCGGCGCGCCGCTCGCCGCGCGCTCGCGCACGACGAGGCGCGTGTTCGCGTCGATGCCGGCCTGCGGCGCGAAGCGCGCGAGCCAGGCGCGTGCCTGCGCGTCGCGCCCTTTCAGCACCAGGAACTGCAGCGATTCGGGCAGCCGCGCGAACATCGCGAGCGTCAGCACCAGCGGCACCGCGCCGCCGACGAAGAACACCGAGCGCCAGCCGAGCGCCGGAATCAGCGCGGCGCTGATGAAGCCGCCGAGCGCGGCGCCGAGCGTGAAGCCGCACGACACGATCATCATCCGCTTCACGCGATGGGCGGCCGGGCTGAACTCGCCGACCAGCGCCATCGCGTTCGGCATGATGCAGCCGAGGCCGAGGCCCGTGACGAAGCGCAGCGCCATCAGCACCGGGATCGAACCCGCGAACGGCGTCGCGAGCATCGTCACCGCGAAGAACAGCGTCGAGCCGATCAGCACCGGGCGCCGCCCGATCCGGTCGGCCAGCACCGACAGCCCGAGCGCGCCGAGCAGCATCCCGAACAGGCTCGCGCTGAACACGGGCCCGAGCGCCTGCTTCGGCACGCCCCATTCGGCGATCACGCTCGGCGCGACATACCCCATCGCCTGCGCATCGAAGCCGTCGATCACGAGACACAGCCCGCACAACACGAGCAGCATCCAGTGAAAGCCCGGGCGATGCGTGTCGTCGATCACGCGCTCGACTTCGAGCACGCGCGCGTCGGCCGGCGCCGCGCTCATTGCGCCGCCTCGGCGGCCGGATGCACGGGCGGCGTCACGCCCTGGCGCGCGAGCGCCATCGCTTCGCGCAGCACGTCGGCGTCGCCGATCTGGTTCGCGAGCAGCAGGATCAGCTTCGCGTTGACGAGCTGGCTGTCGGCGTCCGACAGGTCGCGATGCATGTCGATCAGCGCTTCGTAGAACGCGTCCGGATCGGCCAGGCGCGGGCGGGTGTCGAGTCGGGGCATGACGGGTGTCTCCGGTATCGTTGTCGTGGTCAATGCGCGGTTGCGCGTGCGCAGGTCCCGCGCGCCAGTGCGTCGGCGATCGCCTGGCGCTCGAGCGTGCGCATCCGTGCGCAGACGTGCTGGTCGGGACGCAGCAGGTAGAACGTGCCGGGCTTCGCGTCGTAGCGTTGCGCGACGAAACCGTCGACGTCCTCCACGACGTCGACGCCGGCCACCGGTTGCGCGTGCCCGGCCGGCACGACCAGCACCGGCCGCACCGGCAGCGCGAGGCCGTCGAGCGCCTGCGCGAGCGCGGCGGCGTCGCCCGGCAGCCCGAACAGCATGCCCGCGAAGCCGTCGCCCAGATGCCGCAGCAGCCAGCCGGACGCACCCTGCGCGCGCACCGGCGCATCGGCCGCCGCCGCGCCCGGCCGCATCGCGCACGCGAACGCGTCGCCGTTGCGGTCCGGCGTGTTCAGCGGCGAATCGGTCAGCACGGCAGGCACCGACAGGCGGCCGCTGTTCACGAGCTTGCGCGCGAATTCGCAGTCGCGCGCAAGCTTCAGTGTCGCGTCGCGGAACACGCGCGACACCGCGCTCTTCGGCGTGATGAAATCGGTCGAGCGCGTCGAATTGCGGATGTTCTCGTCGGCCGCGAACTCGCGCTCGCTCGCGTAGGTGTCGAGCAGGCGGTCGTGCGCGCGGCCGTCGAGCACGAGCTTCAGCTTCCACGCGAGGTTGTCCGCGTCCTGCACGCCGCTGTTCGCGCCGCGCGCACCGAACGGCGACACGCCGTGCGCGGAATCGCCCGCGAACAGCACGCGGCCGTGACGGAACGTGTCCATCCGCTGGCAGCGGAACGTATAGACGCTCACCCATTCGAGCTCGAACTCGACGTCCGGCCCGAGCAGCGCGCGCACGCGCGGGATCACGCGTTCCGGCTGCTTCTCGGCGACCGGATCGGCGTCCCAGCCGAGCTGGAAGTCGATGCGCCACACGTTGTCGGGCTGGCGGTGCAGCAGCACCGACTGGTTGCGATGGAACGGCGGATCGAACCAGAACCAGCGTTCGGTCGGGAATTCCGCCTTCATCTTCACGTCGGCGATCAGGAAGCGGTCCTTGAACGTGCGGCCGCGGCTCTCGAGGCCCATCGCCGCGCGCATCGGGCTGCGCGAGCCGTCGGCCGCGATCACGTATTGCGCGCGCAGCGTCTCGATCCCTTCGGGCGTCTCGACGGTGAGCGTGGCGTGTTCCGCCGATTGCGCGACACCCGTCACCTTGTGCTTCCAGCGAATGTCGAGGTTGGGCAGCGCGAACGCGCGCTCGGCCAGATAGCCTTCGACGTAGTACTGCTGCAGGTTGATGAACGCGGGACGCGCGTGGCCTTCCTCCGGCAGCAGGTCGAACGCATACAGCTGTTCGTCCTGCAGGAAGACCTTGCCTACATGCCAGCTCACGCCCTTGTCGACGAAGCGCTCGCCGCAGCCGAGCCGGTCGAAGATCTCGAGCGTGCGCTTCGCGAAACAGATCGCGCGCGAGCCCGTCGACAGGGTGTCGTCGTCGTCGAGCAGCACGACCGGCACACCCTGCTGCGCCAGGTCGATCGCGGCCGACAGGCCCACCGGGCCCGCGCCGACGACGATCACCGGGTGGAGGGTCGCGTCATCGCCGGCGGCGCGCGTCGCGCGCGGCCGGTAGTCGAACTTCAGCGTCTGGTAATCGATGCTCATGGTCGCCATCCGCTCCTCAACCCTGCCGTGCGCATGCCGGCGCGCGCACCGTCGTTCCGCTCATGCCCGTTGCCCGCCGCCGCCGCGGCCCGCCCTGTTCCGTCCACTTCCTGTCAACCGCCACGTCTCGCTCCTTGCTTCCTGTTGATCCGATTCGGGAAACGGCACCGCTGCGGGCGCCCGAACGCCGCTTTTCTTGATCGGCGACACATTCTTGGATTTACGAATAGTAAAACCAATTACGAATAGTGAAATCAACGTAAACCCTAGCCGCCGGTTCCGGAACGGGATAACCATATGAGCGAAACGCCAAGCCGAGCCGGGCTCGCGCTGCTAATATCGAGAGATGAGGCGGCCCTTTCGGCCGCCATTTTTTCCTTCCCACGCCGATGATTCCGCCCAACATTCCCGAGCTGGTCGTCCGTGCCGGGCAACTGCCGTATCTGCGGGAACACCTTGCGCTCGCCGAGGGCGGCACCGCGTGCGCCAATCTGCCGGAGCGCACGCTCGCGAGCGCCTATGAACCGATCTACGACGTGACGATGCCCGGCGCGCCGCAGTCGACGTCGTTCGCGGACGCGATCGAGCGCTACGGCGACGAACTCGGCTTCCAGGCCGTCACGCTGGTCACGGGCACGCCGCACGACCCGGTCGATTCGGCCGTCGACGACCAGACACTCGTCGCGATCGACCGGCTGTCGCGCGCGCTGCACGCGATCAACTTCTTCGGCGCGCAACGTCACGGGCTGCTGTTCCTGCGCGTGCACGAACGGCTGCTCAAGAGCGTGAAGTACGACCACGGCAAGCATTTCTCGTCGGTGCTGCAGCGCTTCGGGCTGCCGACCGAGCGGATCGTGATCGAGCTGCCGGCCGTCGCGGTCGCGCACAAGACCTTCCTCGGCTACCTGACGCGCAGCTACCAGCATCACGGCTTCAAGGTCGCCGACAAGCTGCCCGACCCGGGCCGGATCCTCGCGGTCGAATCGGAGATGGCGCGGCCCGACTACATCAAGATGGATGCAGGCATCGCGCTGCGCGACGGGATGGTGAAGGCGCTGGTCGCGTATGCGCAGCGCGTGCGGATTCCGCTGATTTTCGACGGCGTCGTCGACGAGACGCAGTGCGAGCTGCTGCGCCAGCACGACGTGCGGTTCATGCAGGGGCCGGTGTTCGCGAAGGTCGTCACGGCCTGATTGGCGGTGTGGCTGCCGGCGTGCGGGAGCAGCCGGCGCGTGGAGCGCGCCGCGCAGGATCGTGGATTCGATTCAGCGAGCGGGTTGCGGCGGGGATCGGGAGGTCGGTACGATCGTTCGTGACGCGATGCCGAACGGCAGCCGGTGCCTGATTCATCACGCGCAAAGATCGGAGCTGCGTTGAGCACGTTCGCGCGGCCGTGTCGCCGCGTCGGCCTCGATGGCCGCCGCCTACGCTCTTCCGCCGTCAGCGTACTTCGGCAGATCGTCGTCGACCTCGATACCCGGGAAACGATCCCCGTACCAGACATGCCATGCGGGACGCAGCCGCGCCGGCTCGTCGAGCGTTGCGTAGTTGATTTCCACGGTCGTCGGCGCATTCGCCAGCCGGTACTCGAGCTGCGCGCCGCAGCGGCCGCAAAAGCGCCGCTCGCCCCACGCGCTCGACGCATAGACCGTCGGCTCACCCTGCACATACTCGAATGCGTCGATCGGCACCGAGGCCGACGCGACGACCGCCGCGCCCGTCGTGCGCTGGCAGAGCCGGCAATGGCAAAAGCCCGCATCGGTCGGAACGCCGGCGATCCGGTAGCGGATCGCCCCGCATGCGCAACCGCCTTCCAGGGTTTCCGGGTGTGACATCGCGAACCTCGTCAGCGTCGGGAAGCAGGTGGACGATGATGAGCGCGGTTCGCGCGCGGTGCAACCGGCGGCAGCGCCCGCTCGCGTGCCCGGGCGCCCCGGCGACACGCCGCGCAGGGCCCGTTTCAGACCGTCTGCCCGAGCCGCTGCGCGAGCGCCTTCAGCTTCGGCCCGACCTGCGTGCGGAACACGTCCTCGTCCATCGACGACGCAGGCCCGCTGCAGCTCAGGATCAGCCAGCGCCCCTCGCGCGGCTCGCGAAACGGCACGGCCGCCGCGTTCACGTCCATGTGCCACGCGCGGAACGAATAACAGCATCCGCCCGCGGAGAATTCGGCCACCGCGTCCTGTGCGGCCGCGACGAGCGCATCCGCGTCGGCCGCGCCGCCCGCCGCCCGGTGCAGATCCGCGTAGAGCGCGCGGCGCACGTCCTCCGGCTGCACGGCCAGGTACGCGCGCCCCATCGAGCTCGTCAGCATCGACAGCCGCGAGCCGGGCGCCAGCCCGAGCGTCAGCGCCGTTTCGCTGCGGATCGTCTCCAGATAGATCATGTCGAGCCCGTCCCGGCAGCCGAGCGACACGGCCGCGCCGATCTCGCGCGCGAGCGCCTGCATGTGCGGCCGCGCGAGATCGAGGGTGCCCGAGCCGGACAGCAGCGCGTAGCCGAGCGACAGCACGCCGGCGTCGAGCGCATACTTTCCGAGCGTCTCGTCGTAGCGCAGGTAGCCGAGCACGGTCAGCGTGTAGGCGAGCCGGTTCACCGTCGCCTTCGGCAGCCCGGTGCGCTCCGCGAAGTCGCGATTGCCGAGCATCGTCTCGCCGGGCCGGAAGGCGCGCAGCAGGTCGAGCCCGCGCGCGAGCGCAACGACGAACTTGCGTTCGTCGATCGTGGTTTCGTCGATGGTTGAAAGCGTCATCTGATGCTACACTGGGTTCGTTTTGCAAAACATTGTTCCGCACAGCGGAACCTGAGTCAAGCGAACTTTAGACATCGGGCCAGGCGGCGAAGCGCCAACCCGGGGCCGACAGGAGATGAAACGATGGCTGCTGCAACCTTTCATTGGGACGATCCGCTGCTGCTCGACCAGCAACTGACCGAAGAAGAGCGGATGGTGCGCGATGCCGCGCACGCGTACGCACGGGACAAGCTCGCGCCGCGCGTGACCGAAGCGTTCCGCCATGAGCGCACCGACGCCGAGATCTTCCGCGAGATGGGCGAGATCGGCCTGCTCGGCCCGACGATTCCTGAAGAATACGGCGGCCCCGGTCTCAATTACGTGAGCTACGGGCTGATCGCGCGCGAAGTCGAGCGCGTCGACTCCGGCTACCGCTCGATGATGTCCGTGCAGTCGTCGCTCGTGATGGTGCCGATCCACGAATTCGGCTCGGACGCGCAGAAGCAGAAATACCTGCCGAAGCTCGCGAGCGGCGAATGGATCGGCTGCTTCGGGCTGACCGAGCCGAACCACGGCTCCGACCCGGGCAGCATGGTCACGCGCGCGAAGAAGGTGCCCGGCGGCTATTCGCTGTCCGGCGCGAAGATGTGGATCACCAACTCGCCGATCGCCGACGTGTTCGTCGTGTGGGCGAAACTGGAAGAAAACGGCAAGGACGCGATCCGCGGCTTCATTCTCGAGAAGGGCTGGAAGGGACTGTCGGCGCCGGCGATCCACGGCAAGGTCGGGCTGCGTGCGTCGATCACCGGCGAGATCGTCCTCGACGAAGTGTTCGTGCCCGAAGAGAACCTGATGCCCGACGTGAGCGGCCTGCGCGGCCCGTTCACGTGCCTGAACTCGGCGCGCTACGGGATCGCCTGGGGCGCGCTCGGCGCAGCCGAGTCCTGCTGGCACACCGCGCGCCAGTACGTGCTCGACCGCAAGCAGTTCGGCCGCCCGCTCGCCGCGAACCAGCTGATCCAGAAGAAGCTCGCCGACATGCAGACCGAAATCACGCTCGGCCTGCAAGGCGTGCTGCGTCTCGGCCGGATGAAGGACGAAGGCACGGCGGCCGTCGAGATCACGTCGATCATGAAGCGCAACTCGTGCGGCAAGGCACTCGACATCGCGCGGCTCGCGCGCGACATGCTCGGCGGCAACGGCATCTCGGACGAATTCGGCGTCGCGCGCCACCTCGTGAACCTCGAAGTGGTGAATACGTACGAAGGCACGCACGACATCCATGCGCTGATCCTCGGCCGCGCCCAGACGGGCATCCAGGCATTCTTCTGATCATTCTGATGCGCGGCGCGGCGCCCTTCGCGCCGCATCGTCGCCGCTGAAACGACACGGCCCGCCCGGCATCGCTGCCGGGCGGGCCGTTTTCATCGACGCGCGTTCGTCACGCGGCGCCGATGCGGCAGCCGCTCCTTACTTGTTCGGCTGCGGCGTGAGGCGCAGGTACGGCCGCACGGCGTTGAAACCCTTCGGGAAGCGTTTCTTCAGCTCTTCCGGATCCTGCAGCGACGGCACGATCACGACGTCGTCGCCGTCCTTCCAGTTGCCGGGCGTCGCGACCTTGTAATTGTCGGTCAGCTGCAGCGAGTCGATCACGCGCAACACTTCGTCGAAGTTACGGCCGGTGCTGGCCGGATAGGTGATGGTGAGCCGCACCTTCTTGTTCGGGTCGATCACGAACAGCGAGCGCACCGTCAGCGTTTCGTTCGCGTTCGGGTGGATCATGTCGTACAGCTGCGAAACCTTGCGGTCCGCGTCGGCGATGATCGGGAAACCGACCACGGTCGACTGCGTTTCGTTGATGTCGTTGATCCAGCCCTTGTGCGATTCGACGCCGTCGACCGACAGCGCGATCACCTTCACGTTGCGTTTCTCGAATTCGCCCTTCAGCTTCGAGGTCAGCCCGAGTTCAGTCGTGCACACCGGCGTGTAATCGGCCGGGTGCGAGAACAGGACACCCCAGCTGTCGCCCAGCCACTCGTGAAACTTGATGGGGCCCAGGCTCGATTCCTGCTCGAAATCCGGTGCGATGTCGCCAAGACGCAGACTCATGATGTTCCCTCCTCGAACGATGCTGGTTGAAACCGCGCGCTGGATGGCGCGGGACAGTCCATCAGCTTACGGGAAGCAATGAGACATGCGAACGATTATTACGTTTGATATTCATACTTTTTTGTCATTTTTGCCGGGTGGCGGCGCGGCACGAATGGCGCCCAGGGAAACTTTTCGTATCGTCTGAAGCTCTGTTGACGATTACGAGTCGTTTACCATGCAGTCTTGCACTGCCGCCGTTTATTTGTCCCGGCTCGCCAGCGGGCAGGCGTTTCGCTAGGATGTGAACCTGCAGCATGACAGCATGAAGGGAGTTGCAATGTCGGAAATCAACAAGGAGAAACTGATGTCGGATATCAAAACCGTTCTCGCGGACGCCGAGGATCTGCTCAAGCAAGCGGCGAGCAGCACGGGCGACCGTGCGGCCGAACTGCGCGAAAAAGCCCTGTCGCGCCTGAAGCAGGCCAAGGAAAAGGCAACCGACGTCCAGGTCGTGGTGGTCGAGAAAGGCAAGAAGGCCGCACGCGCGACCGACGACTACGTGCACGAGCATCCGTGGACGTCGATCGGCGTCGCCGCCGGCGTCGGTGTGCTGATCGGCCTGCTGATCAACCGCAAGTAACGCGCTCGGCGCCGTTCCGCCCCATGCGCCGCCCGGTGCGGCACATGGGCGCCGAAGCCGGCCGGCGGTTCGCCGCCGGCCAGCTTTGACCTAGACGCTCACTGCGCGCGCAAGCGCCTTATTCATGACGACAGACACCCACTCGCAGCCGTCCGGCCAGGGACCGTTGCGCCGCTTCGTCGGCTCCGCGATCGGCCTGCTGCAGACGCGCCTCGAACTGGTCGGCATCGAACTCGCCGAGGAGAAGGAACGCCTGATGGGCGTGCTGTTCCTCGGGCTCGCGGCCATGATGCTCGCGACGATGGCGCTCATCAGCCTGACCGTGCTCGTCACGATCGCGTTCTGGGACACCTACCGGTGGCAATCGCTCGCGGTCATCACCGCGCTGTACGCGATCGCCGGTATCGCATGTGCGCTGAAGGCGCGCACGGGCCTGCGCGAGGCGCCGACCGTGTTCGAAGCAACGCTCGCCGAGCTCGAGAAAGACCGCGAGGCTTTCCGCGGCAGGCCGTGAACGCAGTCGCGTTCACCCCTCTCACCTACTTCGCCGACGCGCCATGAGCCAGAACGTCACGGGCCACTCGCCCCGCCCCCATTCGTCGCGATCGAAGTGGAGCGCGTCGCAGCATCGCGCGCTCCGCAAGGAATTGCTGATCCTGCGATCCGAGGTCGAGCGGCTCGAGCTTACCGAAGCCGCCGCCGAAATGCGCCACGCCGTCACGCGCTTCAGCTGGCTCAAGGTGTTCATCCCCGGCCTGTCGAGCGGCAAGTTGAGCCAGTCCGCCAAGAACCTGAACGCGAACCTCGGCCAGCTCGTCAACCAGTATCCGATGCTGAGTTCGCTCGCGTCGCTCGTGCTGGCGAAACCCATTCGATCGCTGCTGCGCGCGAGCGCGGGCCCCGCGCTGAAGTGGGGCACCGTCGGCTTCGCCGCGTGGGAGTTCTACCGGATCTGGAAACAGTCGCGCGATGAACGCGCAATGGCCGCGAACGACGACTGATACGCAACGACGGGCGTGCACGGCCATCCGGCGGTGCGCGTTTTCCGTGCGTGATCGGACGATCGGGTAATCGGGCGATCAGCGCACGCCCCAGCATGTCCGCTCCAGTGTCTCGGACGCTGCGTCGCTCGATCCCGTATTGCCTTTCGTGCCGTCCGAACGCAGCGTGAATGCGCCGCATGCATCGGCACGCATCGGGCCTGCCTCGAGCGGGTTCGCAACGAGTTCGTAGACGACCTGCGCATCATCGCCGACCGATCGTTTCAGCCCCACGCGGTAAATCGCCTGCCCGTCCGGCGGTGCCTGTGCGTATGCGTCCGGCAACGTCTGCGGCGCCGGGCCGTCGAGCGTTTCGAGATATTGAGCGGCGCGATACAGCGCGGCAACCGCGGACGCGCGATGCATGCGCGCGACATGTTCGCGATATGACGGGACGCCCCACGCGGCCAGCACAGCGACGATCGCAAGCACGATCGTCAGTTCGAGCAACGTGAACGCCGCCGACCGGCGCAGCAATCCAGGCGCTTTCATCGATGCACCGCCGCGACGCGACGCCAGCGCTGCGCCACGATGCGTCCGTCGCGCAGCGCGACCTGGCTCTGCAGCCAGACCACGCTCGACGCATGGCCGCCGACACCACGCGCGGTGACGAGGTAAGCGCGACTCCCTTGCGGACCGACGCCTCGCCAGGCTTCGATCAGGCAACGCGGCGGCTGGGCCGCCATCGGCCAGGAGGCGAACGGCGCGAATGCATCGTCGACGCCCAGCGCGGGCGTACGCCGCCATGCATCCGGCTCGCCGGGTGACAGGGGTTCGTCCATGTACGGCGCCCCGCCGCGGAGCAATCGCGCAGTACAGGCTGCCAGTGCTGCGTCGGCCGCGTGAAATGCAATCAACCGGTCCGACAATGCACGCGTGCGGCGCGATTCCGTCAGCGCGGATTCGAACCATGTACCGGTCAGCGCGGCGACCGCCGCGCCGACAGCGATCACGGCAGGCAGTGCAAGGCCCGCGTCGCGACGCCAGCCGCGGCTGGCGGATGGAAAGCGTGCGCGCGTCGTTCTTCCGCTCAGCATGAGGCCCTCACCGCTTGCTGTGAGTCGAAGAAAGCAACGATGCGCCCCCTTGCGCGGACGGCCGCGATTCGCATCGCAAGCTCGCCGACGAATCCGGTTGCATGGATCATCGCGCTACCTCGTGGTCCTGCGCCGCGTCACGGACGGGATCCGCGAAGGCGACCGCGGCATTGCGCAACGCGACGATTCGATGCAGCACCAGATGCGCGCGATCATCCCGCGAAACGGCCGTGCGGCCGTCGCAATCGACATGACGCGCGGGCCCGTCAATCGGTTCGCCACGCGCCCGCACGCATACATGCACGGCGATGACATCGTGCCAGTCGCCGGCACCCATCGCCTCCGCGTCGACGAACCGCGCGCCTTCGCGACGCAGGTAACGGACCCGCAGCTGATCGATGCCGGACACGACAGGCTGCGGCGTACCCAGGCGCCCGCTTCCCTCGCAGTACAACTCGGGCTCGCCCGTCGACGGGCTGACATGCGCGTCGAAACGGTTTTCCACGAGCGGCCGCTCACCGGGAGCGCCGACACCCTGCCCGAGACAATCCGACACCTGTGCACCGACCGTCGGCCACGTCGACACGGCATCGCCGACATACCGAACCAGCACCGCATCCGACGCTGCGCGCACGGCTTCGCAGCGCACCTGCGCGCCATCGCCTCGCACGCGCCCCGCGGAACAACCGAACACCGGCGGCAGCGATGACGCCCCTTCGACATCGAGCGGACGAAACCCGGCCATCTGGATCTGCTGGCCGATCAGCATCAGCGCGGTCGCGGCCGCATCGCGCATCCGGAACCCGTCTTCCGCGCGCCGCTGCGCGATGCGCTGGGCGTGGTACAGCGCACCGGCCGCGGCAAGCACGAGCAGGCCGACGGTCATCGCGATCAGCACTTCGAGCAGCGTATGCGCGCGGCTGCGGCGATCAGCGTTCGTCCGCATCGGCATGGGCCTCCCGAAACGGTATCCGCACGCACGACGCCGGCTTGACCGTAGCGCCCGCACCTTCACATCGCGTGGAAGTCGCCGCGTAGGCGTTGGTGTCGCGCCAGCCGACCACCACGTAGCGGACACCGGCCGGCCCATCGTCGAGCGTCATCGTGCCGCCGGGCAGCGATGCAGCCGCGAGCGCCGCGATGCCGTCGTCGGCGCCCGTCGCCGCGCGCCGGCGCTCGATGCGAGCGTCGGCCAGCCACAGCGCGCGTTCACGCCAGATCGTCGCCCGCTGCGCGCGCGTCATCGTGAGCTGACTGCCGGCCACGGCCAGCATCACGGTTGCGAGCAGCGCGATGGCCAGCACCGCTTCGAGCAGCGACGTGCCGCGCATCGACTTGCGCGCGCACGTCATGCCGCGTCGCAACGACCGGCGACGACGCGTGCCCGACCGCCCGCCGCGATCCGGATGCAGCGCGATACGCGTGCGTCATCGCCGGGCAGCGCACGCTGCGGACGTAATTCGAAACGCCGGATCCCGCCGATCACCTGGCCTGCCGACGGCGCAAATGCCAGATCGTGCGCCGCGCCCGCGATAGCGACGTCGGCATCGCGCGGATAGCGCCGCAGCACGCGCGGCTGCCCGTCGAACTGCCCGCTGACGATCCAGCCGCACGACCATTCCGCCGGATCGCACCGCTCGCCGGGCCGCACGCAGTCGCCATCGCGCCCGGCCCTGCACAGCGTGACACGCACGCCGAGACGCGTCGCCTCGGTGCGCGCGAACGACAGCGCACCAAGCAGCGCGAGCGCGCGGGCCTCCACGCGTTCGCGCATGCGCCACTGATCGAATGCGGGTGCGGCGTAGAGTCCGATCGCGGCTGCCAGCGCGATCGCGACCATCAACTCGACGAGCGTGAAGCCGCCGCATCGCATGCGTTTTTCAACACCCTGCCGGTGCAGTCCCATCGCGATCGCCCTCCGTCAACGTGATGCGTCGACTGTAGCGACGCGAGCGAACGCGCGCCATTGGCCGAACGGCCGACTGGCGACATGCGATCGCAGCCGACACAATCGGCGCGAACTGAACCCACGGAGAAGACGATGAACGGACGCAGCGCGTCAGCGCTTACGCGGAGGCTTGGAGGGGGACGCGCGACGGAACTCTTCGATCACGTCGGCAAATTCGGAAACGTCCTCGAACCGGCGGTAAACCGATGCGAAACGGACATAGGCGATCGTATCGAGACCGCGCAGCTCGTTCATCACGAGCTCGCCGAGCTTCTCGCTACGCACTTCACGCTCGCCGGTTGCGAGCAGCTGATATTCGATGCGGGCAACCGCCGCGTCGATCGCGTCAGCCGCAACCGGCCGCTTGCGCAGCGCGAGTTGCATGCTGGCGACGATCTTGCGACGGTCGAATTCCGTGCGGCTGCCGTCCTTCTTCACGACGGCCGGCAGGTTCAGCTCGACCCGCTCGTACGTCGTGAAGCGCTTGTCGCAAGCCGAGCAACGACGGCGCCGACGAATCGCGGCGCCATCTTCGGACACGCGCGAGTCGACGACCTGCGTGTCCTCATGCCGGCAGAACGGGCAGCGCATGCCGGATCAGCGATAGACCGGGAAACGCTTCGTCAGCTCGGCCACTTGCGCGCGCACGCGCTCGATCGTCGCTGCATCTTCCGGGTTCTCGAGCACGTCGGCGATCAGGTTGCCGACCTGCTCGGCTTCCGCCGTGCCGAAGCCGCGCGTCGTCATCGCCGGCGAGCCCAGGCGGATGCCGCTCGTCACGAACGGCTTTTCCGGATCGTTCGGGATCGCGTTCTTGTTCACCGTGATGTGCGC
>NZ_QTPV01000030.1:0-91195 GCF_003857985.1 Burkholderia sp. Bp9090 | reverse complement strand
GCCGCGATCTTCGCGAGCGAGCCGCCGAATTTGCCGACCGCGGTCCGCGCGGCCGATACGATCACTACGTCCGTCATTTCCGTTTCCTCCGGGCCCGCACGACACGGCGCATCGCTACCGGCCCTGTTAAAAAAACTGCGGTGCATCGGACAGCGTGCGCCGCTGTCCGGTTTTCGTCAATCGCGCTGCAATACGTAGCGACCCGGCGCCGGCTCGATCACCGGGAACTGCTCGCTCCCGGGCTTGGCGGGCGGCGCGACCTTGCGGCCGCCGTACTGGTCGAGCCACTCGACCCAGGTCGTCCACCAGCTGCCGGGCTGCTCGGTCGCACCGGCAAACCAGTCGTCCGCCGATGCGGGCAGGTCGCTGTCGTTGACCCAGTAGCTGCGCTTCTTCTTCGCCGGCGGATTGATCACGCCCGCGATGTGACCCGACGCGCCGAGCACGAACTTCAGCGGGCCCGTCAGGATCGACGTCGATGCGTAGGCCGTCTGCCACGGCACGATGTGATCCTCGCGCGACCCGTAGATGAAGGTCGGCACGTCGATGCGCGACAGGTCGACGGATTCGCCGCACACCGTCAGCGCACCCGGCACGCGGAGCTTGTTCTCGAGATAGGTATTGCGCAGGTACCACGCGTACATCGGCCCCGGCAGGCTCGTCGAGTCGCTGTTCCAGTACAGCAGGTCGAACGCGGCGGGCGTGCGGCCCTTCAGGTAGTTGTCGACGACGTAGTTCCACACGAGGTCGTTCGGCCGCAGGAACGAGAACGTGTTCGCGAACTCGACGCCGCGCATCAGCCCCGGCGCGGCGCCGTTCTTGCCGCCGATGGTCTGCTCGCGCATCTGCACGTGCGCCTCGTCGACGAACACGTCGAGGATGCCGGTGTCGGTGAAGTCGAGCATCGCGGTCAGCAGCGTCATCGACGCGGCCGGATGTTCGCCGCGCGCGGCGAGCACCGACAGCGCGGTCGCGAGCATCGTGCCGCCGACGCAGAAGCCGAGCGTGTTGATCTGCTCGCGGCCGCTGACCTGCTGCACGGCGTCGATCGCCGCGAGCAGCCCTTCGTTCATGTAGTCGTCCCACGTCTTGTGCGCGACCGACGCATCGGCGTTGCGCCACGACACGAGGAACACCTGATGGCCGCTGGACAGCGCATGCGCGACGAGCGAATTCTCGGGCTGCAGGTCGAGGATGTAGAACTTGTTGATGCACGGCGGCACGATCAGGAGCGGCCGTTCGAACACCTTGTCCGTCTTCGGCGCGTACTGGATCAGCTGGATCAGGTCGTTCTCGTAGACGACCGCGCCTTCGGTACACCCGAGGTTCTTGCCGACCACGAACTGCGATTCGTCGGTCTGCGAAATTTTGCCGCGCTGCAGGTCGCCGAGCAGGTTCATCATCCCCTGCCGCAGGCTTTCGCCCTGCGTCTCGAGGATCGATTTCTGTGCGTCGGGATTGAGCGCGAGGAAGTTGCTCGGCGCCGCGGCGGCCGTCCATTGCTGAACGGAGAAACGGATGCGTTCGCGCGTCTTCGGGTCGGTCTCGAGCGCGTCGGCCAGCTCCTGCAGGTAGCGCGCGTTGAGCAGGTACCACGCGGCCGCGAATGCATGCGCGGGCGACGCCTTCCAGGCATCCCCGCTGAAGCGGCGGTCCTTCAGTTCAGGCGACTCGAGCTTCGCGGCGGCGGCCTGCTGCATCAGCGTCATGCAGTCGCGCGCATAGTCGGCCTGCAACTTCTGGAGCCGTTCGGGCGGGATCGCGGCTACCGGCAGCTTCAGCCCCGCGAACGGCGAGGCCAAGCCGCCGAAGGCGCCCAGATCGGGCATCGACGGCATCTGGAACGGAACCGATGTCGGGAACTGGAATGCGGCGAATGGATTCGCGGTGGTCGACGCCGTTGCGGCGCGCGCAGGATCGGCGAAACCGCGCCACGCGTTCAGCCATGCCTCGAACATCTGCTGCATCGGCTGGGTAGCCTGACCGAATCCGGTGCTGCCCGTGGAAGTGCCCGCCTGAGCGGACGTCGACGAATTTTTCGATGCTGTCATTACCTGCCTTACCGGTGATTCGTGAGCGTCAATCGTGAAATCCTGCTCGCGCGCGGCATGCCGGTTGCGAGCCGGGCCGTCATGCTCTGGAGAGGCGTCTCCAGATTCTGCCGCAGTGCGGTATTTTTATCATTATCGTTTTCCCCATGTGAAGCGCTGCGTCAAACCACCGAACATTTCTGCTCGAAGATAATCCGCACGCAACAGGCGGGACAAGGCTTCCGGCGAAACATAAAACATTTTGATTGACTTGACTTCGCGATTATTCATTCGGTTGTCCATGCAACGCCGCATTGCCTCGCCAATATCGAGATAAGCCGATTTCGCAACGCAACAAACCGCGCGCGCGAACGCACGCGGTCAGCCCTCAGTCGGCTTTCAATCGGCCAGCCAGATCGCCGCCGCCATGCGGCCGGTCACGCGGTCGCGCCGGTACGAATAGAAGCGTGCGGGTTCGTCGACCGTGCACGCGCGCCGGCCGCTCACGTGCGCCACGCCTGCGCGCGCGAGGCGCAGGCGCGCGAGCGCATGGAGATCGGCGAGGTACTTGCCGGGCGCACCGTCGATCGCGACGAACGCTTGCCGCGTCTCATCATGCTCCGACTGCGGAGCGGTGTCGAGAAACGCCTCGCGCACGTCGGCGCCGACTTCGAACGCCTGCGGGCCGATCGCGGGCCCGAGGTACGCATGCAGCACATCCGTCGCGCCGCCGGCGAGCGCCGCGACGCGCGCCGCGGTCTGCTCGACGATGCCGGCCGCGAGCCCGCGCCAGCCTGCGTGCGCGGCGCCCACCGCCCGGCCCTGCGCATCGCACAGCAGCACCGGCAGGCAATCCGCGACCATCACGACGCAGACCGCCCCCGTGCGGTCGGTCACGCTCGCGTCGGCCTGCACGGGCGCCGAGCCAGCCGGCGCGGCCTCGATCACCTCGTCCGCACGCACGACCTGCGCGCCGTGAACCTGCTCGAGCCATGCCGCGCGCGCCTGCCCCGCCAGCGCGAGCAGGCGCGCGCGATTCGCCACGACATGGGCCGGATCGTCACCGGTATGCAGGCCGAGATTCATCCCGCCCGGCAATGCGGCGCCGTCCTGCCAGCGTCCGTACGGGCCTTCGCTCACGCCGCCGTCGCGCGTCGTGATCAGCGCACGCACGCGCGGCGCCACCTGCCAGTCGGGCTGCACGCAGTCCTGCCACGTCAACGGCGCCAGGTTCGTCATCGGCACTCACTCCTCCTCATCGTCGTAATCGTCGTCGTGATCCCGATAATCGCCGGCGAAATCGTCATCGTCGTAGACACCGTCTTCATCGTCGAATTCCTCGTCGCCCTGCCCGAAGCCCAGCGCCGCGACGAGCGCGTTCATGTCGTCCGGCAACGGACAGCGCCACTGCATCGTCTTGCCCGTGACCGGATGCACGAGGCCGAGCCGCCATGCGTGCAGCGCCTGCCGCGCGAACCCGTCCGGCAGCGGCGCGACCGAGCGCTTGCCGCGCGCGCGCCCGTACACCGGATCGCCGAGCAGCGGATGCCCGACATGCGAGCAGTGCACGCGGATCTGGTGCGTCCGGCCGGTTTCGAGGTCGCACTGGATCGCGGACACCGGCTGACGTTGCCACATGCATGTGTCAACCGTGCGGAAATGCGTGCGCGCGGGCTTGCCCGACGCGCCGGTGACGACGGCCATGCGCGTGCGCTCGCGCGGATCGCGGCCGATCGGCGCGTCGATCGTGCCGTCCTCGGGCATCGTGCCCCACACGAGCGCGAAATAGCGGCGCTTCACCGTACGCGCCTGCAGCTGGCGCACGAGGTCGGTCTGCGCGGCGAGTGTGCGCGCAACCACCATCAGGCCGGACGTCTCCTTGTCGAGCCGGTGCACGATGCCCGCGCGCGGCAGGCCGGCCGCCGCGTCGCCGTAGCGGTGCAGCAGGCCGTTGAGGATCGTGCCGCTCCAGTTGCCGGCGGCCGGGTGGACGACGAGGCCCGCCGGCTTGTTGATGACGACGAGCGCGTCGTCCTCGTAGATCACGTCGAGCGGCACCGGCTCCGGCGTGAACGCCAGCTGCTCCGGCAGCAGGTCGGGCACGAGCTCGATCCTGGCGCCGAGCGGCACCGGCTGGCGGATCTTCGCCGGCGCGCCGTCGACCAGCACGCGTTGCGCCTCGATCCAGCTCTGCAGGCGGCTGCGGGAGAATTCGGGGAACAGTTGGGCGAGCGCCTTGTCGAGGCGTTCACCCGCCAGCGACAGCGGCACTTCGACGACGCGCGGCGCCTCGTCGGCCGCCGCGGACGGCACCACAGGCGGCTGCATCGCGCCTGCAGCCAGATCGTCATCGGGGGAATCCCCCGAGGCAGCGTCGGCGGGCCGATCGCTTGGGCTATAATCTTCGCGATTTGACTTGCCCCGCGGGGCATTCTGCGAACTTGAACGGGTCATTTAGACTGGGTCACCGAGACTTGAAGCTAGGACATGCGAGCATGATGAATTCGACCAAACGTACGGCCAAAACCGTCGCCGCCCGAGCTGCGGTGGTAGCGGCCGCGGCCCTCATCGCCGGCTGCCACGGCTTGCCGCAGAAGCAGGACGAGACGGCTACCTGGTCGAACAACAAATTATACTCAGAGGCCCAGGACGCACTGTCCGGCGGCGACTGGGGCAAGTGCGCGAAATATTTCGAATCGCTGCAAGGCCGCGATCCGTTCGGCCATTTCGCGCAACAGGCGCAGATCAACGTCGCGTACTGCAACTGGAAGGACAACGAAGCGGCAGCCGCCGACCAGGCGGTCGACCGCTTCATCCAGCTGCACCCGGATCACCCGGATATCCCGTACGCGTACTACCTGAAGGGGATGATCCACTTCAACGACGATCTCGGCCTGTTCGGCCGCTTCTCCGGCCAGGACATGAGCGAGCGCGATCCGCAGGCACTGCGCGAATCGTACGACGCGTTCAAGGTCGTCGTCGACCGCTACCCGAAGAGCAAGTACGCGCCGGACGCCGCCGCCCGGATGCGCTACATCGTCAACGCGCTCGCGTCGCACGAAGTGCACGCGGCCGACTACTACTATCGGCGCGGCGCCTATGTCGCGGCGATCAACCGCGCGCAGCTCGCGATCAAGGACTACAAGGGCGCGCCGGCGATCGAGGACGCGCTGCACATCATGATCCTGTCGTACGGCAAGCTGAACCAGCCGGAGCTCGCGGAAGACACGAAGCGCGTGCTCGCGGGGACTTTCCCGGACAGCCCGTACATCACCGGCCACTCGCGCCCCGGCACGAAGAAGTCGTGGTGGCAGTTCTGAGCGACGCCCGTGCATCAATAAAAAACCCGGCCATCGAGCCGGGTTTTTTGTTGATGCCGCCCGTAGCAGGCGGCGGGGCGGTCATGCGCGTTTTTCCGCGCGGTGCTCGTCGAAAAAGTCCTGCACGACCGCGATCTCGCGGGTGCGCTTGAACGGCGGCAGGCTCTGCCAGATCCGGCGGCCGTAAGGCTTGTCGACGAGCCGCGTGTCGCAGATCATCAGCACGCCGCGATCGGTCTCCGCGCGAATCAGGCGGCCCGCACCCTGCTTCAGCGTGATCACGGCCTGCGGCAGCTGGTGAACCGCGAACGGGCTCAAGCCCTTCTTGGTCAGCGCGTCGAGCCGCGCGGCCAGCACCGGATCGTCGGGCGGCGCGAACGGCAGCTTGTCGATCACGACGAGCGACAGCGCGTCGCCGCGCACGTCCACACCTTCCCAGAAGCTCTGGCTGCCGACGAGGATCGCATTGCCGTACGAACGGAAGCGGTCGAGCAGCTCGGTGCGGCTGGCGTCGCCCTGCACCAGCAGCGGCATGTTCCAGCCGCGCGACTCGATCACGTCGCGCAGCTTCGACGCGATCCGGTCGACCGCACGGAGCGTCGTGCACAGCATGAAGACGCCACCGCCCGACGCCTCGATCGCCGGCAGCGCGGCGTCGAATACGGCGTCGGTAAACGCCGGCGACGACGGCTGCGGCAGGTTGCGCGGCACGTACAGCAGGCCCTGCGTCTGATAATCGAACGGGCTCGCGAGCGTCATCGAGCGCCGCGAGCTGAGTCCCATCTGGGCCGCGTAGTGCGTGAAGTCGCCGCGCACCGACAACGTCGCCGACGTAAAGACCCACGCGCGCGGCACGCCGGCGCGCTGCTTCGCGAAAATCGGCGCGACCGACAGCGGCGTTTCGTGCAGCTGGACGGTATGCGCGAACACCTCGACCCAGCGCACCTTCTCGTTCGGGTCGTCGGCGCCCGCCTTGTCGCCTGCTGCGGCGGCGTCGGCCTTCGCGGCCGCTTCCGCCGCACCCGGCGCGACCCAACCCGCGAGCAGGTCCTGCAGCTCGCGGGCGCGCCGCAGGCACGCGCCGAGCGATTCCGCCCGCTCGGCCTGGCTCGCGAGCGCCGAGGCAAGCGCATCGAGCGCCACTTCGAGCGCATCGAGCGCGCCGAACATCGGATGATCGTCGCCCAGTTGCGCGAGCGACATGCGCACGATCTGGTCGTTCGCAAACGCGAGGCGCAGGTCGCGCGCCGCACGTTCGAGATCGCCTCCGAGCTTCACCCACTCGACCGCATCGCGCGCATGGCTCAGGCCTTCGGCGACCGTGTCGCGCGCGAGTTCGAGGATTTGCGTGGTCGACAGCGTCTCGCCGAAGAACAGCGTGGCCGTTTCCGGCAGCTGGTGCGCTTCGTCGAAGATCACCGTGTTCGCGTTCGGCAGCAGTTCGGCCATCCCGGTGTCGCGCAGCATGATGTCCGCGAAGAACAGGTGATGGTTGACGACGACGACGTCGGCCTGCTGCGCCTCGCGCCGCGCCTGCATCACGAAGCATTCCTTGTAATGCGGGCACTCCTGGCCGAGGCAGTTGTCGCGCGTCGACGTGACCATCGACCACACGGGCGCCGTCTCCGGCACGCTCGCGAGCTCGGCCTTGTCGCCGCTCTTCGTGATCTTCGCGAACCGGACGATTTCCTGCAGGTACGCGGTGTCCTGCCGCGACGGCAGGCGGCCGTTGTCGGCCGTGCGCTGCAGGTAGTAATGGCACAGATAGTTCGAGCGGCCCTTGAGCATCGCGACCGTCACCGGCACCGCGAGCGCGTTGCGCACCGTCGGGATGTCGCGCTGGAACAGCTGGTCCTGCAGGTGCTTCGTGCCGGTCGACACGATCACCTTGCCGCCCCACAGCATCGCGGGCACCAGGTATGCATAGGTCTTGCCGGTACCGGTGCCGGCCTCGACGATCAGCGTGTTGTCGCCGGCGTCGGTGTCGGCGGCTGCGCCGTCCGCGGTGGACTCGGCCGCCTGGTCGCCTTCGCCGAGGCGGCGCGCCGGCCGCTTGCGGGTCTCGAAGATTTCCGGCTCGGGCATCCGGCGCGCGGACGCCTCCATCGCGGACGCGACCGCGCGCGCCATTTCGATCTGCGACTGGCGCGGGTGATAGCCGTCCAGCGCGCGCGCAAGCAGTCCGCCTTCGCCGAAAATCGTGTCGAGTTCGTCGACGCGCTTGCGGCTCAGCTCGAAGGTGCCTTCGGGCGCACGAACGCGCCCGGCGGACGACGCGTCACGCCGGGCATCGGGGTTGGCTTCAAGCGGTGAATTCAAGGCAAGCGTTCCTGTGTCCAGCGCCCGGGCGGCGCCGGCGCTTGCCAGGCCGCGCTCAGGCGCGCTTATCCGGTTCCAGCTGCGATTGCAGCAAAATGATTTTGTCCTTGGCCGCCAGCTTTTCCTTCTTCAGCCGGTGCAGCGTGATGTCGTCGATGTCGGAGTGTCCTTCCTTCAGCTCGATCTCCCGAGCGAGCTGCTGGTGCTGCTCCTGCAATGCTGCCAAACGGTTGTGCAATTCCTGCTGCTGTTCCGTGGGACGGTTTTGCATATGCGCCTCCTCATCGAAGCAGCGCGCCGACTGGCGTGCCGGCACGCACGAGACTGACTCCGGATCAATCCAACACGTTACTGCCCCTGCTGTTGCTGCTGCTTGGCCTTGTCGGCCGCTTCCTGCTGACGCCGTTCGACATCGGCCTTGTGCTGGGCGGCTTCCTTCTGCTTCTGCTCGTAGCGCGCGGCGTTGTCCGCCCGCTCCTGCGCCTTCTGCGCGCCCTGCTGGCGCGCCTGGTCGAGCTTGTGCTGGAAATCCGCCTGCTTCTGGTCGTATGCCTGCTTGTTCGCGGCGCGCTGCGGCCCTTCCGCGCCACGCTGCGCCCGCTTCAGTGCATTCTGCTCCTGCTTGTCGCGGAACGCAGCCGCGTTCGCCGCATCGTTCGCCGCGCGCTGCGGCGCTTCCGCCGCATTCTGCGCCTGCTTCAACGCCTGCTGCTGGTCGCGCTGCTGCGCCCGCACCGCGCGCTGCTCGTCGTCGAGCGCGAGCTGCTCCTGACGGATGCTCGCCCGCTCCTCGCGCATCCGGTCGCGCGCCACGCCGAGACAGTGATTGACGAAGAACTTGCTGTAGCAATCGTGCTCCGCCACGGCATAACGATAATCGTTTTCCGCGGAACGTTGATTGAGCACTTTTTGACGGGCGTCGAAATCCTGCGTGGCGGAGGCTGCAACGGGCGCGGCGACAGCGGCGTCCGGCGCGGTTGCGCCCGATGCCTGTGCGTACGCGACGGTGGACCCGGCGGACAAAGCCGCGGCAAGCGCTGCGCCGAGCGCGACGAGAGAAATGCGGGAAGTTGGCAACGTCGTAGGAAAGCTGCGGGACATGTGTCAAATTCTATCACCCCCGGCTGGACGCTCCGCCATTTATGGCAAAATGCCCCGCTTCACTCACCCGCGGCATCTGGTCCGGCGGGCCCGTCTCGCAGCCCGCCGCGCGGTCTGCCGGCCCGCGCCGCGATTTCAGCAGGCAGATCATCCACGACATGACGGAAACCGTAGCACTCAAGATCGTACAGCGCATCGCCACCGAACTGTCCGTCCAGCCGCGCCAGGTCGCGGCGGCAGTGCAACTCCTCGACGAAGGCTCGACCGTTCCGTTCATTGCCCGGTACCGCAAGGAAGTGACCGGCAACCTGGACGACACGCAGCTGCGCCAGCTCGAGGAACGCCTCCTGTATCTGCGCGAGCTCGAGGATCGCCGCGCGGCGATCCTGTCGAGCATCGACGAACAGGGCAAGCTGACCGACGAACTGCGCGCCGCGATCGACGCGGCCGACAGCAAGCAGGTGCTCGAAGACCTTTATCTGCCGTACAAGCCGAAGCGCCGCACGCGCGCGCAGATCGCCCGCGAAGCCGGCCTCGAGCCGCTCGCGCAGGCACTGCTCGCGAATCCGCTGCTCGACCCGCAGACGGAAGCCGCCTCCTACGTCGATGCCGACAAGGGCGTCGCCGACGTGAAGGCCGCGCTCGACGGCGCGCGCGACATCCTGTCGGAACAATTCGGCGAAACGGCCGAACTGCTCGGCAAGCTGCGCGACTACCTGCACAGCCAGGGCGTCGTGTCGTCGGCGGTCGTCGAAGGCAAGGAAAACGAGGAAGGCGAGAAGTTCCGCGACTACTACGACTACGCGGAAACGATCCGGACCGTGCCGTCGCACCGCGCGCTCGCGCTGTTCCGCGGCCGCAACGCCGGCGTGCTGACCGTCAAGCTCGGCCTCGGCGAGGAACTCGACGCGCAGGTCCCGCATCCCGGCGAAGCGATGATCGCGCGCCATTTCGGGATCGCGAACCAGGGCCGCCCGGCCGACAAGTGGCTGTCCGACGTGTGCCGCTGGTGCTGGCGCGTGAAGGTGCAGCCGCACATCGAGAACGAACTGCTCACGCAACTGCGCGAAACGGCGGAAGCCGAAGCGATCCGCGTGTTCGCCCGCAACCTGAAGGACCTGCTGCTGGCCGCGCCGGCCGGCCCGAAGGCCGTGATCGGTCTCGACCCCGGCCTGCGCACGGGCGTGAAGGTCGCCGTGGTCGATCGCACCGGCAAGCTGCTCGCGACCGATACGATCTACCCGCACGAGCCGCGCCGCGACTGGGACGGCTCGCTCGCGAAGCTCGCGCGCATCGCCGCGCAGACGCAGGCCGAGCTGATCAGCATCGGCAACGGCACCGCATCGCGCGAAACCGACAAGCTCGCGAGCGAGCTGATCTCGAAGCATCCCGAACTGCGGCTGCAGAAGATCGTCGTGTCGGAGGCCGGCGCGTCGGTCTACTCGGCGTCCGAGCTGGCCGCGAAGGAATTCCCGGAACTCGACGTGTCGCTGCGCGGCGCCGTGTCGATCGCCCGCCGCCTGCAGGACCCGCTCGCCGAGCTCGTGAAGATCGAGCCGAAAGCGATCGGCGTCGGCCAGTACCAGCACGACGTGAACCAGCGCGAACTCGCCCGCTCGCTCGACGCGGTGGTCGAGGATTGCGTGAACGCGGTCGGCGTCGACGCGAACACCGCGTCGGTCGCGCTGCTCGCGCGCGTCTCGGGCCTGAACGCCACGCTCGCCCGCAACATCGTCGACTATCGCGACGCGAACGGGCCGTTCCCGTCGCGCGACCACCTGCGCAAGGTGCCGCGCCTCGGCGACAAGACCTTCGAACAGGCAGCCGGCTTCCTGCGCATCAACGGCGGCGAGAATCCGCTCGATCGCTCGTCGGTCCACCCGGAAGCCTACCCGGTCGTCGAACGAATCCTCGCGAAGATCAGCAAGCGGATCGACGACGTGCTCGGCAGCCGCGACGCGCTGGCCGGCCTGTCGCCGGCCGAATTTGTTGACGAACGTTTCGGCCTGCCGACCGTGCGCGACATCCTTTCCGAACTCGAAAAACCGGGTCGTGACCCGCGCCCCGAATTCAAGACGGCAACGTTCCGCGACGGCGTCGAGAAGGTCTCCGACCTGATGCCCGGCATGCTGCTCGAAGGGGTCGTGACGAACGTCGCGGCATTCGGCGCGTTCGTGGACGTCGGCGTGCATCAGGACGGCCTCGTCCATGTATCCGCGATGTCGACGAAGTTCATCAAGGATCCGCACGAAGTCGTGAAGGCCGGCCAGGTCGTCAAGGTCAAGGTGCTCGACGTCGACGTGAAGCGTCAGCGCATTGCGCTGACGATGCGCCTCGACGACGAAGCGGCCGCGCCCGGCATGGCGCCGCGCGGCGGCCAAGATCGCGGCAACGCCGGCCGCGGCGGCAGCGCCCGTCCGCAGCGTTCGCGCGAACCGGAACCGGCCGGCGCGATGGCCGCGGCGTTCGCGAAGCTGAAGCGCTGAGCACGCGAAGGCTGTTGACGTAAAAAACCCGCCGAAAGGCGGGTTTTTTATTGCTTCAGCGAGCGCACAGCCAGATCGGCATGGGCCGCATGCGCGGCCACTGCGCGCACCGGTCAGATCTCGATCTTGGTACCGAGCTCGACGACGCGGTTCGCCGGGATCGAGAAGAAGTCGGTCGGCTTCGCCGCGTTCTGGTGCATCCACGCGAACACGCGTTCGCGCCAGATCGACATGCCGGGCAGATGCGTCGGCACGACCGTTTCGCGCGCGAGGAAGAACGACGTGTCCATCAGTTCGAACGTCATGTCGTGCGTGCGGCCGAACTCCTCGAGCACGGCCTTCACGTCCGGCGTCTCGTTGAAGCCGTACTGGGCCTTGACGATGTACAGGCCGCCGCCCGCGTCGCGCGAGCTCAGGCGCTTGTCGTCGCGCACGTACGGAATGTCGCGTGTGACGAACGTCAGGAAAATGGTCCGCTCGTGCAGCACCTTGTTGTGCTTCAGGTTGTGCAGCAGGCTGACGGGCACGAGCTTGTCGTTGCCGGTCAGGTAGATCGCGGTACCCGACACGCGGTGCGGCGGATGCGCGAGCAGCCCCTGCAGGAACGGCTCGAGCGGGATACCGTCGGCGGCCGTGCGCTCCTTGACGATATGGCGGCCCTTGTACCAGGTCATCAGCAGGAAGAACAGCAGCGCGCCGATACCGAGCGGCAGCCAGCCGCCCTGCGCGACCTTCAGCAGGTTCGCGCCGAAAAAGCCCAGGTCGACCGCGAGGAACACGGCGATGATCGCGCCGACGAGCAGCCGGTTCCAGTTCCACACCTTCACCATCACGACGGCAGCGAGCACGGTCGTGATCACCATCGTCGCCGTCACCGCGATGCCGTACGCGGCGGCGAGGTTGTCGGAACTCTTGAAGCCGATCACGATGCAGAGGATCACGAACAGCAGCAGCCAGTTCACGACCGGCACGTAGATCTGGCCGATCGCCAGCTCGGACGTATGCAGCACCTTCATGCGCGGCACGTAGCCGAGCTGGATCGCCTGCGACGTCAGCGAATACGCACCGGAAATCACGGCCTGCGAAGCGATCACGGTCGCGACCGTCGACAGCACGACGAGCGGCAGCAGCGCCCACTCCGGTGCCAGCAGGAAGAACGGGTTCTCGATCGCCTTCGGATTCTCGATCAGCAGCGCGCCCTGGCCGAAGTAGTTCAGCACGAGCGACGGCATCACGAGCCCGTACGCGGCGAGGCGGATCGGCTTCGCGCCGAAATGGCCCATGTCCGCGTAGAGCGCTTCCGCACCGGTCAGCACCAGCACGACCGAACCCAGCACGACATAGGCCTGCAGCAGGTGGTCCGCCATGAACGACGCCGCGTAATACGGGTTGATCGCCGCGATGATGCCCGGCACGCGCACGATGTGATATACGCCGAGTGCCGCGATCACGACGAACCACAGCACCATGATCGGCCCGAACAGCTTGCCGACCAGCGCGGTGCCGTGACGCTGGATCCAGAACAGCGCGATCAGGATCACGATCGTGATCGGCAGGACCAGGTGGGACAGGTGCGGCGTCGCGATCTCGAGGCCTTCGACCGCCGACATCACGGAGATCGCCGGCGTGATCACGGCGTCGCCGTAGAACATGCAGGCGCCGAAGATCCCGAGCGCCATCAGCGCGCCCGCGACGCGGGTTTTCGAGTCGAGCGGCCGCAGCGACAGCGCCATCAGCGCGAGCACGCCACCCTCGCCGTTGTTGTCGGCCCGCATCACGAACAGCAGATACTTGATGCCGACCACCAGGATGATCGCCCAGAACAGCAGCGAGATCACACCGAGAATCGAGCCTTCCGTGAGCGGAATGCCGTGTGCGGGGCTGAACGCCTCCTTCAGCGAATACAGCGGGCTCGTGCCGATGTCGCCGAACACGACGCCGATGGCCGCTATCGCAAGCGCCCGCATCGAGTGTTGGTGCGTCGAATGCGCATGGGCTGCGTCGGTCGCCTGGATCGTGTCGTTCATATGAAGCGTAATAATCGGGTCCGGTCGGACAAAACGAGCGCTATTCTACTCGCGCCCCCCTGAAAAACCGTCCTGCCTTGTTGCCCTTAAACCACGTGATCCACGCTGCGCATGCAATCCTGCGCAAGCTGTGGCAGGGCTGCCATCATAGCCGGGGCCGCGCCGTCTGCCTACCACGCGCGCGGATCGCCGTGCCCGCCGGCACGGCGCGCCAATAAAAAACGGCGCCGCAAGCGGCGCCGTACAAGGCTTTCCTTCGATCGGCCGCCGCTTACGCGCCCGAGCCGTCGCGCTGCGCGCGACCGCGCTTGATCCATGCCTCGAGGTTGTGCGGACGAACCGTGTCCCACTCTTCGAACGGCTGATGAATCCACGGATTCGTCGGCAGATACTGTGCGTGATAGTCCGGCTTGACCTTCGAGCAGCCCTTGTACCAGAGCACGGCCGAACGCACGGCCGTGACCGACGGATAGCGCTCCTTCAGGTGCTCCTGCACGCGCGCGAGCGTGACGCCCGAATCGACGAGATCGTCGACCAGCAGCACGTTGCCCGCGAGACTGCCGCGCGTCATCGTGATGTACTGCGCGATGTCGAGCTCGCCCTGCTCGGTGCCGGCCGCTTCGCGGTACGAACTCGTCGCGAGGATCGCGAGCGGGACGTCGTAGATGCGCGACAGCTGGTCGCCGACGCGCAGGCCGCCGCGCGCAAGGCACAGGATCTGGTCGAACTTCCAGCCCGATTCATGCACCTGCAGCGCGAGCAGCTCGATCAGACGATGGTATTCGTCCCAGCCTACCCACAGGTTCTTGTCGTCGTTGCGCGGATCGGTCATCAAGTCTGCCGCCGTCATCGTGATTTGCTGCGTCATGCTGAGAATTACACCTTGAACGGATGGCGAAGCAGGATCGTCTCGTCGCGATCCGGCCCCGTCGAAACCATGTCGACCGGCACGCCGGCCACTTCCTGGACACGGGTCAGGTAGGCCTGCGCATTCGCCGGCAGCGCGTCCCACGTCTTGATGCCGACGGTGCTTTCCTTCCAGCCGGCGAACGTTTCGTACACGGGCTCGCAACGCGCGACGTCGGCCGCACCGCGCGGCAGGATGTCCACGTCCTTGCCGTCGATCTTGTAGCCGACGCACAGCTTGACTTCATCGAGGCCGTCGAGCACGTCGAGCTTCGTCATGCACAGGCCCGACACGCCGTTGATCTGGATCGAGCGGCGCAGTGCCGCTGCGTCGAGCCAGCCGGTGCGGCGCGGACGGCCGGTGACCGAGCCGAATTCCTTGCCGACGTTCGCGAGCGTGACGCCGACCTGGTCCTGGCGCTGCGGGTTGTCCGCGTCGTACAGTTCGCTCGGGAACGGGCCCGAGCCGACGCGCGTGCAGTACGCCTTCGTGATGCCGAGGATGTAGTTCAGCTTCTGCGGACCGACGCCGGCGCCGGCCGATGCCGCACCCGCGACGCAGTTGCTCGACGTGACGAACGGATAGGTGCCGTGGTCGATGTCGAGCAGCGTGCCTTGCGCGCCTTCGAACAGCAGGTTCTGACCGGCGTTGTTCGCGTCGTACAGGCGGCGCGACACGTCGGCCACCATCGGCTTCAGGCGATCGGCATAGCCGAGCATCGTGTCGAGCGTGGCCTGGAAATCGACGGCCGCGCCACCCAGGTACTGGGTCAGCACGAAGTTGTGGAAATCGAGGTTTTCGCGCAGGCGGTCGGCGAAGGTCTTCGCGTCGAACAGGTCCTGCACGCGCAGCGCGCGGCGGCCGACCTTGTCTTCGTACGCCGGGCCGATGCCGCGGCCGGTCGTACCGATCTTGCCCGCGCCCTTGCGCGCTTCGCGCGCCTGGTCGATCGCGATGTGGTACGGCAGGATCAGCGTCGTGGCTTCAGAGATGAACAGGCGATCGCGCACGTTCACGCCGGCCTCTTCCAGCTCGCCGATTTCCTTGAACAGTGCCTCGGGGGACAGGACGACGCCGTTGCCGATGTAGCAGGCGACGCCTTCACGCATGATGCCCGACGGAATCAGGCGCAAGATGGTTTTCTTGCCGCCGATGATGAGGGTGTGGCCGGCGTTGTGACCGCCCTGGAAACGCACGACGCCCTGAGCGTGGTCCGTCAGCCAGTCGACGATCTTGCCCTTGCCTTCATCACCCCATTGCGTTCCCACGACGACGACATTGCGCCCGGGAGTCACGTTCACTGCGCTGGCAGACATGTTGATTCGTTAGCTGGTTAAAAACGTATTCTACCTATGTTCGCGGGCGATTCCGAATTTTTCCGTTTCGCTTCAACGATATGCACGCCGAACGACGGCCCGCGAACGCCTGTTTAACGGGGTTCGACCACCCACGCGCCGTCACGCTCGACGAGCGAACGATCGCAGGCGAACTCGTCGAGCACGTGGTCGTGTCCCGGCAAGGCCTGGATCACGACCTCGCCCGCGTCGCGCAGCGCCGCCACGGCCGCGCTCAGCGCGTCGTCCTGCGCCCACGGCGCGAGAATCGCGGTGCCGCGCGCCTCGACCGGCGAAATCCGCGCGAGCTCGCGCAGGTCGAGCGAGAAGCCCGTCGCCGGGCGGGCGCGGCCGTAGGCCTGGCCCACGTGGTCGTACCGGCCGCCGCGCGCGATCGCGTTCGGCACGCCGTCGATGTACGCCGTAAACATCGCGCCGCTGTGGTACGCGTAGCCGCGCAGGTCGGCGAGATCGATCGCCACCTCGACGCCCTTCGCCTGCGCCGCAAGCTGCGCAAGATCGTCGAGCGCACGCGTGATCTCGGGCAGCACCGGCAGACGCACACGCGCCTCGTCGAGCACGCTCGCGTCGCCGTACAGATGCGGCAGCGCACGCAGCGCCGCGCGCGTGTCGGCGCCGAGATCGTCGGTGAGTTCGTTCAGCAGCGGCACGTCCTTGCCCGACAGCGCGTCGTACAGCGCCTCGCCGCGCTCGGCAGCCTGCGCATCGCGCGCGAGCAACGCCGCGAGCACGCCCGCGTGGCACAGGTCCAGGCGGATGCGCGACAACCCCGCGAGGTGTAGCGCGTCGAGCATCAGCTGCTGGATCTCGAGATCGGCTTCCAGCCCGGCGTGCCCGTAGATTTCGGCGCCGATCTGGATCTGTTCGCGCGTCGCGTGCAGCCCGCGAGGACGCGTATGCATCACGTGGCCGGCATAGCAGAGGCGCGTCACGCCCTGGCGGTTCAGCAGGTGCGCGTCGATGCGCGCGACTTGCGGCGTGATGTCCGCGCGCAGGCCGAGCGTGCGGCCCGACAGCTGGTCGACCAGCTTGAAGGTGCGCAGGCGCAGGTCGTTGCCGCCGCTCGTCAGCAGCGATTCGAGGTATTCGAGCAACGGCGGCATCACCATTTCGTAGCCGTACGAACGGAAGCGGTCGAGCAGCCTGCGGCGCAGCTCCTCGATCTTGCGCGCTTCCGACGGCAGCACGTCGGCGATATTCTCGGGAAGTAACCAGGTCGACATCGGTACGGTCCTACGACGGGAAACAGGGCGCGACATGCGCGCCGCGAAATGAATCGGAAATCGGCAATCGGGCGGAACGAACGGCGGGTGCGCCGTCCGGATCAGGTGGCGAGCAGCAGCAGGACGAGCCCGAGCGCCATCACGATGAGCCCGCCGATCCGGATATGATGCGGCGGCCGCTCCGCTATTCTACGAAACGTGTCGCGCCAAGCGACGGGAAACACGAAGGGGAACGCCCCCTCGATGATCAGCATCAGTGCTACCGCGAGCAACAACGAGCCAGCCAGGTCCATGCGAGCGACGGCGCCGCTCGACGCGGCGCCCCAAGGTCAGTGTTTGCGGGGAGCGGGTGCCGCCGGTGCGGCACCGCCCGTCGGGCTGCGCATGAAACGGAAAAACTCGCTGTCGGGGTCGACGACGATGATGTCGTTGCGCTTGAAGGTATTCCGGTAAGCCTGCAGGCTCGCGTAGAACTGGTAGAACTGCGGATCGCGGCCGAACGCATCGGCGGCGATCGACGCGGCCTTCGCGTCGCCCTCGCCCTTGATCGTCTGCGCGGACTTGTACGCATTCGCGAGCACCGCCTGCTGTTCGCGTTCCGCGTCGGCCTTGATCTGCTCGACATCGGCGGCGCCATCCGCGCGCACCTGTGCGGCCTGGTCGCGCAGCGCGGCAATCATCCGCTGATAGACGGCATCCGTCTGCGCAGCCGGCAAGTCAACACGCGTCAACTGCACGTCGACCACGTCGACGCCGAAGCCCGATGCCGTCGCCCGCACCGCGTCGCGCGCCGCATTGGCGATCTCGCGCTGCCCGCCGAGCGCGTCGTCGAGCGCACGCTTGCCGAACGCGTCGCCGAGTGCGCTCTTCAGCGCGCCGGCCAGGCGGTCGGCGGCCGCCGCCGGGTCACCGCCCGTCGCCGCGAAATACTTCATCGGATCGCTGATCCGATACTTGACCGCATACGCGACGAGCAGGTCGTGCTTGTCTTCGGTCGCCAGTTGCAGCGGATCCGACGACTCGAGCGATTGCAGGCGCGTGTCGATCAGCGTCGCCGTCTGCAGCGGCGGCGGCAGCTTGAAATGGATGCCGGGGCCCGCGAGTTCGGGTTGCGCGCCGTCGCGGCCCGACAGCACGGCCGCATGGCGCGGATCGACGGTCAGGACGGTCGACGACGCCGCGAAAGCGGCGATCACGATTGCGACGACGAGCGCAATGATTCGGTTCATGTTCTGCGCTCCCCGTTACTTCGTATCGTCTTCACGCGAGCGGCTGCGGAACGCTTCGCGCGACCGCAGCACGTCGCTGCCCGGTGCGGGCGCCGCCGCGGCCGAAGCCGCGCTCGCGGGTGCGCTCGCCGCGGCGGCGGCCGGCGCCGACGTCGCGTCGGGCGCGGATGCGCCGGCGGGCGTCGCGGCATTCGTCGCATTCGCGGCGTTTTGTCGCCCCTGCTCGACGAGCTTGTCGAGCGGCAGGTACACGACGCTGTTGCCGCCCTTGTTGCCGACGAACACCTTCGTCGCGTTCGAATAGATTTCCTGCATCGTCTCGAGATACATCCGCTCGCGGATCACCGCGGGCGCCTTCGAATACTGTGCATAGACCTGCTTGAACCGGTCGGCGTCGCCTTCGGCCTGCGTGACCACGCGATCGGCATACGCCTTCGCTTCATCGGCAAGTTTCGCGGCGTCGCCCTGCGCCTTCGGCAGCAGATCGTTCGCGTAGGCCTGCGCGGCACGCTTCGCGGCTTCGCGATCATCGCGCGCCTTCGCGACTTCGGCGTACGCAGCCTGCGTCTGCTCGGGCGCCGCGACGCTCTGCATCGTGACGGCCGTCACCTCGAGCCCCGACTGGTAGCGATCGAGATCGCGCTGGATCGCGGCGGACAGCTGCGCGCGCAGCGCGTCGCGGTCCTGGTTCAGCATGTCGGCCGCGCTGCGCGTGCCGACGATCGCGCGCACCGCGGCCTGGGCGGCCTGCGACACGCTGCGCTCGGGATCGACGCTGCGGAATAGGTAATCGGTTGCCGAACGGATCCGGTACTGGACGACGAAACGCACGTCGACGATGTCGGCATCGCGCGTCAGCATCGCCGCTTCCTTCACGTTCGCGAGACGCACGACGTTGTTGCGGCCGATCTCGATCGAACGGACCTGCGACGTGTCGACGATCTCATGCGACGCGAACGGATACGGCGCGCGCCAGTGCACGCCCTGTCCGACCGTGCCGGACAGCTTGCCGAACTGCAGCACGACGCCCGTCTGGCCTTCCTGCACGACGAACAGCCCGCTGCCCGCGTAGACCGCGACCAGCACGCCGATCACGATGCCGACGCCGACACGCGCGGCCCGGCCGTTGTCGGGCCGGAAGCCGTTGCCGCCCTTGCCGCCGAACAGGCCGCTCAGACGCCGGTTGAAGTTGCGCCACATCTCGTCGAGATCGGGCGGACCGTCACCGTCGCCACCGGGCGGACGCTTCGATTCGTTCACACGCGGACGGGATCCGTCGTTGCCCTTGCCTTCGCCGCGTCCCCAGCGGGGATCGTTGATCGACAGCAAGGCGCGCATCCGCCGCCAGGTACTCCGCTCGTTGTATTCGTTCACCAGAGTTTGTTCACCAGATTAGACGCCGGCGAACCGGCCGGGACCGGTTAGCGCCCGTGTTCGGAAATCGTGTGGTCTTCGTGCGGTTCAGCGGGTGCGCCGTCGAGCGCGACGTTGGGTAACGTCGCGCCGGTAAGGTGTTCCGCGGAGGCGATCTCGGCGATGGCGGCACGCAACGCGTCAAGACCCTGACCGGTGCGTGCGCTCAAAAAGACGCGCGAAATATTACCATACTCGTCCCGCTCGACCGCGTCGCCGCGGGCCGCCAGCTCAGGCACCGCATCGATCTTGTTGAACACCAGCACCTGCCGGATCGTGTCCGCGCCGATCTCGTGCAGCACGCCGTTCACCTGCTCGATCTGTTCGAGCCGCACCGCGCTCGATGCGTCGACCACGTGCAGCAGCAGATCCGCATGAATCGTTTCCTCGAGGGTCGCGCGGAACGCTGCAACCAGCTGGTGAGGCAGTTCGCGAATGAATCCGACCGTATCGGACACGACGATCTGACCAGCCTCGTCGCCGAGGTACACGCGTCGCGACGTCGTATCGAGCGTGGCGAACAGCTGGTCGGCCGCATAAGCCTGCGCTTTCGTCAGCGCATTGAACAGCGTCGACTTGCCCGCGTTCGTATAGCCGACGAGCGACACCGACATCGTGCCGCTGCGTGCGCGCTGGCGACGCTGCGTGCTGTGCTGCCGGCGCAGCCGGTCGAGCCGCGACTTCAGCATCTTGATGCGCTCGCCGATCAGCCGGCGGTCGGTTTCGAGCTGGGTTTCGCCGGGGCCGCGCAGGCCGATACCGCCCTTTTGCCGCTCCAGGTGGGTCCACGCGCGAATCAGCCGGGTCGACAGGTATTGCAACTGCGCGAGCTCGACCTGCAGCTTGCCTTCGTGACTGCGGGCGCGCTGCGCGAAGATGTCGAGGATGAGGCTCGTGCGATCGACCACCCGCCTGTTAAGCGCCTGCTCCAGATTGCGTTGCTGGGCCGGTGCCAGTGCGTGGTTGAAGATGACGATTTCGACGTTGTGCGCGTCGCAGGCAAGCCGCAATTCTTCGGCTTTGCCGCTGCCGATGAACATCTTGGCATCGGGGCTGGCGCGACGACCTGTGAGGGTGACGGCGGGACGGGCCCCCGCACTGGAGGCGAGAAGACTGAGTTCTTCGAGACTGGCTTCGAAATCGGTCTTGCCGAAGTCGATGCCGACGAGCGCTGCGTTGATCAAATTATCGGGTGTCAAGATAAGGCGGCTGGCATCGGTCGCTCGCGGCGACCGGATGCCGGCCGCTGCGATGGGTTAGGACGAGGCTTCCGCGTCCGGGTGGAAATTCACCGGGCGCGCCGGCACGACCGTCGAGATGGCGTGCTTGTAGACCATCTGGGTCACCGTATTACGGAGCAACACGACGTACTGGTCGAACGATTCAATGTTCCCTTGCAGCTTGATGCCGTTGACGAGATAGATCGAAACGGGAACGTGCTCTTTGCGCAGTGCGTTCAAAAACGGGTCTTGTAACAATTGCCCTTTGTTGCTCATGGCGTACTCCATCTTTTTTTGCAGGTTGATCTGGATTGGCGACGAAGAAAAAGAGATCCGGCGCCAATCGCTACACTATAGCTGATTTTGCCTGCCCCGCCCGGGCGTAGGCCATGCGGCCTATCCCTTGCAGGACCTGCTTCAGCCCTTGTCCGCGTACGGGTTGTTCGACGAACGGAACTCTATGCGCAATGGAGTCCCGGTCAGTGAGAAAGTTTCGCGGAATCGGTTTTCGAGGTAACGCTTGTAGGTTTCCGTCACCGCGTCGAGCGCGTTGCCGTGGATGACGATCAGCGGCGGATTCTGGCCGCCCTGGTGCGCGTAGCGCAGCTTCGGACGCACCGGGCCGCGACGACGCGGCTGCTGGAACTCGACGGCCTCGATCAGCGCGCGCGTGAGCTTCGGCGTCGGCAGCTTCGCCATCGCCGCCGCGTACGCGTCGTCGACCGAACGCATCAGCGCGCCGATGCCGGTCTTCTTCGCGGCCGAAATGTAGTGCGACTTCGCGAAGTCGAGGAATTTCAGCTTGCGGGTCAAATCCGCTTTCGCGCGATCGCGCGCGTGGTCGTCGAGACCGTCCCACTTGTTGACGCCGATCACGAGCGCGCGGCCCTGCTCGACGACGAAGCCGGCGATGTGCGCGTCCTGGTCGGAAATGTCCTGCTGCGCATCCAGCAGAAGAATGACGACGTTCGCGTCGGAGATCGACTGCAGCGTCTTCACGACCGAGAACTTCTCGATCGCCTCGAACACCTTGCCGCGGCGTCGCAGGCCCGCGGTATCGATCAGCGTGTATTTCTTGCCGTTACGCTCGAAGTCGACGTAGATCGAATCGCGCGTCGTGCCCGGCATGTCGAACGCGATCACACGGTCCTCGCCGATCAGCGCGTTCACGAGCGTCGACTTGCCGACGTTCGGGCGGCCGACGATCGCGATCTTGATGCCGCGCGACGGGTCGTCCTCGTCCGCTTCCTCGGGCTGGCCCGCGTACGCGACTTCCAGCGCCTCGTTGATCATGTCGGTCACGCCGTCGCCGTGCGCGGCCGAGATCGCGCGCGGATCGCCGAGGCCGAGCTCGTAGAAGTCGGTCGCGACCGCCGTGTACTTCATCCCCTCGGCCTTGTTGACGACCAGGAAGATCGGCCGGCCGGTCTTGCGCAGATAGTCGGCGATCGACTTGTCCTGCGGCGCGAGCCCGTTACGACCGTCGACGATGAACACGACGACGTCGGCTTCCTCGACGGCCTGCCGCGTCTGGCGCGCCATCTCGTGCAGGATGCCGTCCTTCGCGACGGGCTCGAAGCCGCCGGTATCGACGACCAGGTACGGCCGTGCGCCGACGCGCCCTTCGCCGTAATGGCGATCGCGCGTCAGGCCCGGCAAGTCGGCGACCAGCGCATCGCGCGAGCGCGTGAGCCGGTTGAACAGCGTGGATTTCCCCACATTGGGGCGCCCAACGAGGGCAATGACCGGTTTCATCTGTGTTTTCTACGGTGATGCGCAGCAGCGGGAGGCCCGCTGCTGCGGGCGGCTGCGCTGAATGAAAATATCACGAATTCGCGCCGCGCCGGATGCGCGCGCCGGGCGCGCGGTGCGCGCCGTCGTCTTTCGTTGCGAACTGCCTTTCAAATACCGAGCGGCCGGGGACACCGGCCGCCTTCATGTCGCGCGACCGCAGCGCGCGGGACAGGCCCGCCGCGCCGCGATTGCGCTTGTTGCGTGCGCGTCAGCGCGGACGGAATCCGTACAGGCCACCGTCCTTGGTCTGCACGACGAGCGTATTGCCCGCCAGGACCGGCGCCGCGGTAATCGCGCTGCCGTCCGTCTTCATCCGGGCGATGAAGCTGCCGTCCTCGCGCGACAGGAAGTGCACGAAGCCCTTGTAGTCGCCCATCACGACCGCATGGCCGAGCAGGTACGGCACGCCGACGTCGCGGCTCTTCAGCTTGTCGTTGCGCCAGAGCGGGTTGCCGCTCGCCGCGTCGTAGGCCGTCACGACCGACCAGTCGTCGCCGCCGGCGACGACCGAATCGTCCTGCGCGAGACCGCTGCGGCTCGAGAACGCCTTTTCCCACAGCGGACGGCCCGAGTTCGCGTCGAAGCAGCCGAGCTGGCCCTGGAACGTGACCGCGCACGCCTGGGCACCCACGAGCGTCGGCGGACCGCTGACGTCGTTGATGCGCTCGACTTCGGTCACGCCCTTCGGGAACGACACGGGCGTCTGCCAGAACGGCTCGCCCGTCTGCAGGTTGATCGCGACCAGACCGCCGCCGGGGAAGCCCGCGAGCACGGCCGCATCGCCCGCGAACGTCATGCCGGCCGACACGCGCAGGTTCAGCGGCACCGCGCGGTTGCGGTAGTTCCACTTCTGCTCGCCCGTCTGCCCGTTGAACGCGATCACCTGACCGTCGATCGTGCGCACGATCACGAGGCCGTTGCCGACCAGCGGCGGCGAGAAGATCTCGCCCTGCACGCTCGTCTTCCACAGCTGCTTGCCGTCCGGGCCGAGGACGAACACACCGCCCTTGAGCGCGCCGACGGCAGTCAGGTTGCCGTCGCTGCCGACCCCGGCCGACAGGTCCGAACCGACCTTCGAGCGCCACAGCGTCTGGCCCGTCTTCGCGTCGATCTTCTCGACCGAACCGTTCTCGCCCGCCGCGTAGACGGCGTCGCCCACGGCCACCGGCGAGAACAGGTAGCGCCCGCCCTTGCCGACGCTCGCCTTCCAGACCTGTTGCACGTCCAAGACGGGCTTGAACTCGGTGAGCGGCGTCGGCACGCGGCGCACGTCCTTCGACGACGAGCAGGCCGCCAATGCCAGGACAGCCGCCGCGCAGGCTACGGGCACAGCGTAACGTTTCAGCAAATTCATCGGTTAGCGAAGCAGAGTTAAGAGGTTGAGGGGGCCGCGATCAGCCGCCGAGCGCATCGAGCTTGAACTGCACGAGCTGGCGCGCGGACTGGTCGTCCTGCGACAGGCCGGCGAGCGCGAGCTTGTACGCGGCGCGCGCATCGTCGGTCTTGCCTTGCGCCGCGAGCAGATCGCCGCGGCGATCGGCCACGAGGCCCTTGAATGCATCCACCGGCGTGCCGGACAGCAGCGCGAGGCCCGCGTCGTACGCCTTCTCGTCGAGCAGCAGCGACGCGAGACGCAGCTTCGCGATCTGCTTGTACTCGTCGTCCTTGGCGTGATCGGCGGCCCATTGCAGCTGCGCCTTCGCGCCGGCGGCGTCGCCGGCCGCGTACAACGTCTTCGCGGCCGTGAGCGCGGTCATCTGCGCATACGGCGTGCTGCCGAACTTGTCTTCCATGTCGGCGGCCGCACGGGCCATCGTCGCCTTGTCGTTCGCGGCAGCGGCCTTCTGGACCTGCTCGTACAACCCGGAAGCCTCGGCGGCCTGACGGCGCTGCCAGTAATTCCAGCCGTTGAAACCGGCCGCGACGACCAGCGCCGCGAGCACGATCCACGTCGTGAGGTTACCCCAGCGGGCCCACCACGCCTTCAGACTTTCAATCGATTCTTGTTCGTCGTGATAACTCATCGGCGAGCGATTCCTTCCATTTCAGGCTTTTCTTGTCGAGCGAATGCCAGCGCGATCAGTCGTCGCCGTCTTCGGCGGATGCAACCATCGCATTGATTAGGAATTCGGTCAAGCTTTCGACCGGTACGGTCTGCTGAACGTTCTTTTCCCCGTCCTCGCCCGCGCCGCGCAGCGCTTTCACGCCCACCGTGCCGTTCGCGACCTCTTCTTCGCCGAAGATCACCGCGAACGCGGCACCGCTCGCATCGGCCCGCTTCATCTGCGACTTGAAGCTTGCCGGGCCGCCGTCGGCGCTGCAGTGGAAAATCACGTCGAGGCCCGTATCGCGCAGACGCTCGGCCGCGATGAACGCCTGTTCGCGCGCCGTCTCGCCCTGGTGCACCACGTACACGTCGACACCTTCCTGCTCGGGCGCGAGATCCTCTTCCTTCAGCAGTTCGAGAATGCGCTCGATGCCCATCGCCCAGCCGCACGCGGCGGTCGGCTTGCCGCCGAGCTGCTCGATCAGCGGATCGTAGCGGCCGCCGGCCGCGACCGTGCCCTGCGCGCCGAGCTTGTCGGTCACCCACTCGAACACGGTCAGGTTGTAGTAGTCGAGGCCGCGAACGAGACGCGGGTTGATCTTGAACGGGATGTTGTTCGCGAGCAGCAGGCGCTGCAGCCCTTCGAAGTGGGCACGCGACTCGTCGCCGAGGAAGTCGATCAGCTTCGGCGCGTTCTGCGCGATTTCCTGCAGCGCCGGGTTCTTCGTGTCGAGCACGCGCAGCGGGTTCGTATACAGGCGACGCTTCGCGTCCTCATCCAGCACGTCGGCGAACTGCTCGAGATACTTGATCAGTTCGACGCGGTGCGCGGCACGCTCTTCGGCGAGGCCGAGCGAGTTGATCTCGAGCTTGATGCCGGTCAGGCCGAGGTCGTCCCACAGGCGCTGGCACATCATGATGATCTCGGCATCCGCATCCGGGCCCGCGAAGCCGAGCGCCTCGACGCCGACCTGGTGGAACTGGCGGTAGCGACCGCGCTGCGGACGCTCATGACGGAACATCGGGCCGATGTACCACAGGCGCTTCGGGCCGTCGTACAGCATGTTGTGCTCGATCGACGCGCGCACGACCGCCGCGGTGTTCTCCGGGCGCATCGTCAGGTTCTCGCCGTTCAGCGCATCGGTGAAGCTGTACATCTCCTTCTCGACGATGTCCGTGACTTCGCCGATGCCGCGCGTGAAGAGCTGCGTGTGTTCGACGATCGGCGTGCGGATGTTCTGGTAGCCGTACGCGCGCAGCAGCGATTTCACGGTAGCTTCGAAGAACTCCCAGAGGCCGGCATCCTGCGGGAGGATGTCGTTCATGCCCTTGACGCCGGTGAGCTTCTCGATCTTGCGTTTCTGTTCAGTCATCGTTCGTGTGTGTGGACGAATTTAGTTCAGGGCCTCGGTACGGCCGTAATTGCGTGCGACGTAGTCGCTGACGATCTGCTGGAATTCCTCGGCGATCCGCTCGCCGCGCAGCGTCTTGACCTTCTCGCCGTCGATGAAGACGGGCGCGGCCGGGTTCTCGCCCGAACCCGGCAGGCTGATGCCGATGTTCGCGTGCTTCGATTCGCCCGGGCCGTTGACGATGCAGCCCATCACCGCGACGTTCATCTTCTCGACACCCGGATATTCCTTGCGCCAGACCGGCATCTGCTCGCGCAGGTAGGTCTGGATCTGCATCGCGAGTTCCTGGAACAGCGTACTCGTGGTGCGGCCGCAGCCCGGGCATGCGATCACCATCGGCGCGAACGAGCGCAGGCCCATCGTCTGCAGGATTTCCTGGCCGACGATCACTTCGCCGGTGCGCGACGCGCCCGGTTCCGGCGTCAGCGAAATGCGGATCGTGTCGCCGATCCCTTCCTGCAGCAGCACGCCGAGCGCGGCCGTCGACGCGACGATGCCCTTCGAGCCCATGCCGGCCTCGGTCAGCCCGAGATGCAGCGCGAAGCCGCAGCGGCGGCCGAGTTCGCGGTACACGGCGATCAGGTCCTGCACGCCGCTGACCTTGCACGACAGCACGATGCGATCGCGGCCGAGGCCCAGCTCGACCGCGCGCTCGGCCGAGCCGATCGCCGACTGGATCAGCGCTTCGTACATCACGCTCTGCGCATCCCACGGCTGCGAGCGCGCGCCGTTCTCGTCCATCATGCGCGCGAGCAGGTCCTGGTCGAGGCTGCCCCAGTTCACGCCGATCCGCACCGGCTTGTCGTACTTCGCCGCGGCTTCGATCATCTGCGCGAACTGCGTGTCGCGCTTCGCGCCCTGGCCGACGTTGCCCGGGTTGATCCGGTACTTCGACAGCGACTCCGCGCAGCCCGGGTAGTCGCGCAGCAGCAGGTGGCCGTTGTAGTGGAAATCGCCGACGAGCGGGACGGTCACGCCCATCCGGTCGAGCTGCTCGCGGATCGCCGGCACGGCGGCCGCGGCCTCCGGCGTATTGACCGTGATGCGCACCAGTTCGGAGCCCGCGTTCGCAAGTTCCTTGATCTGGATCGCCGTGCCGATCGCGTCGGCCGTGTCGGTATTCGTCATCGACTGCACGCGCACCGGCGCATCACCGCCGATCGTCACGAGCTGCCCGCCCCAACGAACATCCACCGCATGCGACACGCGACGCGGCTGATGCCCGCCGAACACCGGCTCGGTTGAACAAATCTGACTGCTGCGTGGGGATTGAGCTTCGGATTGCATCGATAGATCCATTTACGCGGAATGCGCCGCGAGGCGGCGCATGAATTGAAAAAGCGCCGTGCCCTCGCAGCCTGTCCGGGACAGGCCTGCGCCACGGCGCTTGACGTCAGGGCAGCGTGAACCGCGCCACGTTACCCCGCGCTGCCGAATATTTTGCCGGATCGACCGGCTTTCCGTCGAACGCGACCGTATCAAGGCCTGCCTTGTTGCCGATCGTGACCTTGAACGGACCGTCGCCGGCGACCTGCTTCGTCTCGCCGGCCCGCACCAGCGCCGAGAACAGTTCCTTGCCGCTCTTGTCGCGCACGCTGAACCAGCAATCCTGCTTGACCTTCAGTTCGACCATCGACTGGCCTGCCGCGACCACGACGCTCGCGGGCTGGGCCGGCACGGCCGCGCTGCTCGCCGCGGCCGGCGCGACGACCGGTTGCGACGCGGGCACGGCGGCCGTCGGGGCCGAGGCCGGAGCCGGAGCAGCCGACGCAACGGCCTGCGGCGCCACGGCGGATGCCGCAACCTGCGCCGGGGCTTCGTTGACGGCTGCCGCCGACGCGCCGCCCGCGGCTGCCGCTTCGACGGAAGACGCCGCCGGCGCGCTGGCCGCCGACGCGTGTTCGGTACCGCCGCCCTTGAAGCGCGCGAGCCAGCTCGACGAATCGCCGCCAGTGTGCCACATGAGTACCGCGATCACCGCGACGACGACGATCGCCGTCCCCCACAGCCACGGATGATGGTGCGACGACCCGCCAAGCGGAATCGACACGCGGCCGCGCGGCAGATCCGTCCCCGACGACGCGGGCATCGACAGATCGACTTCCTGCACGCCACGCTCGCGGCGCAATGCATGGGCGAACGGCTCCGGATCGACGCCGAGCATCTTCGCGTAGCTGCGCACGACGCCGAGCGCGAACGTCACGCCGGGCAAATGGCTGATGTCGCCAGCCTCGAGCGCACGCAGCTTCTGCGGAGCGACCTTGAGCCGCGCCGACACGTCGTCGACCGTCCAGCCCTTCGCCTCCCGGAGCTGCGCCAGCCGGCTGCCGACGGCCGCCAGCGTTTCAAGCCCCGCCGGTGCCGGCTTCGCGGCATTCGTCTCTGCGCCGTTGGTCGGCTGCGGCTCACTCATCCTTGTCCTCGCGTCGATTCTTCTTCACTGGCGGGCGCCGCCGGCTCCCGCAACTGTCCATATCATGCGCGGCGCCGAGGCGCCGCGACCGATCGCTATTCGCGTGTTGTACCGCAAGAAGTCCAGGCATCCGCACCCATGCGGCCCCGACCAGGCGTCCCCGTCAGATCGCCCGAACTTCGATGATTTTTGCTGCTGCGCCCGTTCGCTCCGCCAGGCGCGTGCGGTCCTTCACGGCGCCGGCCAGCTGGCCGCACGCGGCGTCGATGTCGTCGCCGCGCGTCTTGCGCACGGTCGTGACGACACCCGCGTCGATGAGGACCTGTGCAAAGCGCTTGATCTGCTCCGGCTTCGAGCGGATGAGGCCCGATTCCGGAAACGGATTGAACGGGATCAGGTTGAACTTGCAGGGCACGTCACGCGTGACGGCCAGCAGTTCGCGCGCATGCGCTTCGGTGTCGTTGACGCCGTCGAGCATGCAGTATTCGAAAGTAATGAAGTCGCGCGGTGCGACTTTCAGATAGCGCTGGCACGCGGCCATCAGCTCGCGAAGCGGATGCTTCTTGTTGAGCGGCACCAGTTCGTCGCGCAGCGCATCGTTCGGCGCGTGCAGCGAAACGGCGAGCGCGACCGGCAATTCGGCGCCGAGGCGGTCCATCATCGGCACCACGCCGGACGTCGACAACGTGACGCGGCGGCGCGACAGGCCGTACGCGTTGTCGTCGAGCATCAGCCGCATCGCGGGCACGACCGCGCTGTAATTCAGCAGCGGCTCGCCCATGCCCATCATCACCACGTTGGTGACGACCCGTTCGGCCTTGCCGTTCGGACCGGGTGCGCGACCCAGCGACGCACGCAGCGCAAACTCGGCCATCCGGAGCTGACCGATGATTTCGGCTGTCGACAGGTTGCGGGAGAAGCCCTGCTTGCCCGTCGAGCAGAAGCGGCAGTTGACCGCGCACCCGGCCTGCGACGACACGCACAGCGTGCCGCGCGTCTCTTCCGGGATGAAAACGGTTTCGACCGCATTGCCGTTTCCGACGTCGATCAGCCACTTGCGCGTGCCGTCGGTGGAAACGTGATCGCTGACGATATCGGGCATCACGATCGACGCGCGGCCCTTGAGCTTTTCTCTCAGGGACTTCGCGAGATCGGTCATGCCGTCGAAATCGCCGGCGTTGTACTGATGGATCCAGCGCTGCAACTGCTTGGCGCGGAACGGCTTCTCGCCGAGGCTGCCGCAGTACGCGACAAGACCTTCGGCATCGAAGTCGAGAAGATTGACGGAAGTTTCGCTCGTCATGATGTGCTGCCTTGCCGCGTGCGCTGAATCCTGCCTACCTGTTGCCAGCCTGGGCTTAGCGCGAGTAGACGTTCATTTCCGGGAAGAAGAACGCGATTTCGACCGCGGCCGTTTCGGCAGCGTCCGAGCCGTGCACGGCGTTCGCGTCGATGCTGTCGGCGAAGTCGGCGCGGATCGTGCCCTTTTCCGCCTTCTTCGGATCCGTCGCGCCCATCAGGTCGCGGTTCTTCAGGATCGCGCCTTCACCTTCCAGAACCTGGATCATCACCGGGCCCGAGATCATGAAATCGACGAGGTCCTTGAAGAACGGACGTGCTGCGTGAACTGCGTAGAACTTCTCTGCGTCCGCACGCGACAGGTGTGCCATGCGCGATGCGACGATCTTCAGGCCGGCGCCTTCGAAACGGCTGTAGATCTGGCCGATCACGTTCTTTGCCACCGCATCCGGCTTGATGATCGACAGGGTGCGCTCGATTGCCATAAAAACTCCAAGAAATTAAGAAGTTACAGGTTCAAATGAATCCGCTATTGTAGCACGATCCCGTGTATCATTGCGATTGAACCCTTACACGAGTGAAAGGTTCCAAATCCATATGTTTTTTGCGCCGCCCGGCATTGAAACCTCGCGGCACGGAACGTATCTTAGCCATAGCTGCTCCGGTTTGCTGCGCCGCACACCGCGCGCGCCGAACCGGCCCCGGACGCCCATGCGTTCAATGTTAGGAGAAACCATGAACGACTATCCGTACAATTTCGGCCGCGGCGGCTCCGTCAGCACCGCGGAGGTTCGCAATCGCGTGCTGCGGAACACGTACTGGCTGCTCGCGCTGTCGATGGTGCCGACGGTGCTGGGGGCATGGGTCGGCGTCGCGACGGGATTCTCGCTGTTCGCGGCCACGAGCCCGATGATGAGCCTGCTCGCGTTCTTCGCAATCGCGTTCGGCTTCATGTTCGCGATCGAGCGGACGAAAAACAGCGCGGCCGGCGTGTTCGTGCTGCTCGGCTTCACGTTCTTCATGGGCCTGATGCTGTCGCGCCTGCTGAGCTTCATCCTCGGCTTCTCGAACGGCCCGTCGCTGATCATGCTCGCGTTCGGCGGCACCGGCATCATCTTCGCCGCGATGGCGACGATCGCCACGGTCAGCAAGCGCGACTTCTCCGGGCTCGGCAAATGGCTGTTCATGGGCGTGATCGTGATCCTGCTGGCGTCGGTCGCGAACATCTTCCTGCAACTGCCGGCGCTGATGCTCACCGTGTCGGTGCTCGCGATCGCGATCTTCTCGGCCTACATGCTGTTCGACATCCAGCGTGTCGTGAACGGCGGCGAGACGAACTACATCTCGGCCACGCTCGCGATCTACCTCGACCTGTACAACGTGTTCACGAACCTGCTCGCGCTGCTCGGCATCTTCGGCGGCAACCGCAACTGACGTTCGCCGTACCCGATGAAAAAACCGGCCCTCGGGCCGGTTTTTTTACGTCCGCCGCCCGCTCAGTCGCGCTCGAACAGCGCGATCGATTCGACGTGCGACGTATTCGGGAACATGTTCACGACGCCGGCGCCCTTCAGCCGGTAGCCGGCCTCGTGCACGAGTAGGCCTGCGTCGCGCGCGAGCGTCGACGGGTTGCACGACACGTAGACGATGCGCTTCGGCAGCGGGCCTTCGCCGCTCTGCGCGATTTCGGCCAGCGCCTTCGACACCGCGAGCGCGCCTTCGCGCGGCGGGTCGATCAGGAACTTGTCGAAGGCGCCGAGCGCACGCAGGTCGTCGCCCGTCACCTCGAACAGGTTCCGGCACGCGAACGTCGTATGGCCGTCGACGCCGTTCTCGCGCGCATTCGCGAGCGCGCGAGTCGTCAACGTCTCGCTGCCTTCGATGCCCATCACCTCGCGCGACAGCCGCGCGAGCGGCAGCGTGAAGTTGCCGATCCCGCAGAACAGGTCGAGCACGCGATCGTCGCGCGACGGCGCGAGCAGGCGCAGCGCGCGACCCACCAGCACGCGGTTGATCTGATGGTTGACCTGCGTGAAGTCGGTGGGCTTGAACGGCATGCGGATGCCGAACTCCGGCAGCGTATAGTCGAGCGGCACGTCGAGCGGATAGAACGGCGTCACCGTGTCCGGGCCCTTCGGCTGCAGCCAGAACTGCACCTTGTGCTCGTCGGCGAACGCGCGCAGCAGCGCTTCGTCGTCCGCATTGATCGGCTCCAGCACGCGCAGCACCAGTGCCGTGACTTGCGAACCGACCGCGAGCTCGATCTGCGGCATCCGGTCACGGATCGACAGCCCCTCGACCAGCCGGCGCAGCGGCACGAGCATCGCCGACACGTGCGGCGGCAGCACTTCGCAGCTCGTCATGTCGGCGACATAGCTGCTCTTCTTTTCATGGAACCCGACCAGCACGCCGCCCTTCTTCGCGACGTTGCGCACGGTCAGGCGCGCACGGTACCGGTAGCCCCACGACGGGCCGTGGATCGGCGCGAACATCGTCTCGGCGCGCAGCTTCGACAGGTGCCACAGGTTGTCCTCGAGCACGCGCTGCTTGATCGCGACCTGCGCGCGCATGTCGAGGTGCTGCATCGAGCAGCCGCCGCAGGTGCCGAAGAATTTGCATTTCGGCTCCGTGCGCAGCACGCTCGGGCGCAGAATGTCGACAACGGTCGCCTGCTCGTAGCTCGGCTTGCGACGGTAGCTCGAATAGGTCACGCGCTCGCCGGGCAGCGCACCCTCGACGAAGATGACCTTGCCCGGCGTGCCGTCCTCGGTCGCCGTGCGGCCGACACCGCGCGCTTCCATGTCGAGCGATTCGATCTCGAGAACCGGGGCAGGCCCGGGCGCGACGGGCGCATTTTTCGATTTGCGCGCAGAAGTGGGGACGGCTTCGGACACCAGCTTTTCCTGACAAAACGTTGAAGAAGGCGAGATTGTAGACGACGAAAGCCCGCGTCGCCCGCTTTCGTGGCGCAAGCGTCAATACTGACGCCTCTGCCGCGCCACGTCATGCGGGAACGACCTGCAGGCAGCCCGCCGCCGGCCCGCATGCGCGGCCTCTCGCGAGCTCAGCCGGCGGCACACGTTCTGCTCACAACAGACTCAGGAGACTCGGGAGAATCGACCATGCGACTGATCGACTGGAACATCCAATGGGGTCGGGACGCGGACGGCGTCGTCGACCTGCCGCGCACGATCGCCGCCGCTCGCCGGCTCGGCGACTTCGACGTGCTGTGCCTGCAGGAAGTCACGCGCGGTTTCGGCGCACTGCCCGGCCAGCCCGGCCCCGACCAGTTCGCCGAACTGGCGGCGTTGCTGCCCGGTTATACGATCGTCGAAGCGGTCGGCGCCGACCTGCCGCCGCTCGAACCCGGCGCACCGCGCCGCCAGTTCGGCAATGCGGTCGCGACCCGGCTGCCGATCGCGCGCGTGCTGCGCCAATTGCTGCCGTGGCCGGCAGACGCCGACGCGCCTTCCATGCCGCGCGTCGCGCTCGACGTCGAACTGGTGTTACCGTCGGGTCGGCTGCGGGTCGTCACGACGCATCTGGAATTCTATTCGGCGCGCCAGCGACTCGCGCAGGTCGACGCATTGCGCGCCCGGCACCGCGAAGCGTGTGCGCATGCCGACCAGCCTGCGCCGGCCGAAAATGCCACGGGGCCGTTCAGCGAGACCGGCCAACCGCGTGATGCCATCCTCTGCGGCGACTTCAACAGCGCGTTCGGCAGCGACGCGTACCGGCGCATGCTCGAGCCGATCGCCGACGCACCGTCGTTCGTCGATGCGTGGATCGCCCGGCACCCGGGCCGCACGCCGCCGCCGACCGCCGGCGTCTACGACACTGCGCAATGGTCCGACGGGCCGCTCGCATGCGACTTCGTGTTCGTGACCGATACGCTGCTGCCGCACGTCACGCGCTGCGAAATCGACGGCGACGCGCGCGAATCGGATCACCAGCCGGTCGTGCTCGAACTCGATCGAAATTGATCGCGGCCGCCATGCGGGCCGCCCGCGTCACGCGTCGAAACCGGCCAGGTATTCGGCCCAGTGCGACGCGGGCTCCTGCGCGAGCGAATTCTTCACGAGCAGGATCTCGTCCGCATATTCGCTCGGCGTCAGGCCGCCGCGCATCAGCTGGAACCGGCAATACAGCAGGTAGGTATTGACGACGTCGGTTTCGCAATAGTTGCGGATTTCCTCGATCCGGCCATCCTGGAACGCCGGCCACACCTGGCTACCGTCCATTCCGAGCTTGCCCGGGAAGCCGCACAGCTTCGCGAGCGCGTCGAGCGGCGCATTCGCGCGCGCCTGATACATCGCGAGCACGTCCATCAGGTCGGTGTGCCGCGAGTGATAACGCGAGATGTAGTTGTTCCACTTGAACTCGCGGTCGTCCTCGCCCAGATCCCAGTAGCGCGTCGCGGGGATCCCGTGTACGAGCGCTCGGTAATGGAGCACCGGCAGATCGAAGCCGCCGCCGTTCCACGACACGAGCTGCGGCGTGTATTTCTCGATCACGCGATAGAACGACTGGACCAGCGTCGCCTCATTGTCCTGCGGCGTGCCCAGCGACCGAACGCGGAAACCGTTGTTGTCGCGGAACACGCAGGAGATCGCCGCGATGCGCTGCAGGTGATGCGGCAGGAAATCGCTGCCGGTCTTCTCGCGGCGCGCGGCGAACGCATGTTCGGCCACCGCGGCATCGTCCAGCGTCGCGGGCAGGTCTTCAAGACGGCGAATGCCGTCGACATCGGGAATGGTCTCGATGTCAAAAACGAGAATCGGTGTCATCAGTTACAGAACGGCGTCCTTGCGCACGCCATTGGAGGCGAAGAACCGCTTGAGGCGCACCAGCGCTTCCTGCTGGATTTGCCGCACGCGCTCGCGCGTGAGCCCCATCTCGTCGGCCAGCTCCTCGAGCGTGGCCGGTTCGATGTGGTTCAGGCCGAAGCGGCGCTCGATCACGTGCCGATGCTTGTCGGACAGCCGCGACAGCCATGCGCGCGTGAGCGTCTCGAGTTCGCGGTGCTGCACCTCCGCGTCGGGCGACTGGCTCTGGTCGTCGGGCAGCAGATCGAGCAGGCTGCTCGCGGGATCGAGATCGAGCGGCGCGTCGAGCGACGCGGTGTGCTCGTTGAGCGCGAGGATGTCGGTGACTTCCTCGGCGGTCTTGCCGGTGAGATAGGCGATGTCGTCGATGCTGGCTTCACGGCGCTCGGCCGCCTCGCCCGTCGACATCGAATTCTTTTCGAGGTGGCGCTTCGCGCGCAGCACCTGGTTCAGTTCGCGGATCACGTGCACGGGCAGACGCACGGTGCGAGCCTGGTTCATGATCGCCCGTTCGATGCTCTGCCGGATCCACCACGTCGCGTAGGTCGAGAACCGAAAGCCACGCGTCGGATCGAATTTCTCGATCGCGTGCATCAGGCCGAGGTTGCCCTCCTCGATCAGGTCGAGCAGCGGCACGCCGCGGTTCAGGTAACCCTTCGCGATACTGACGACGAGACGCAGGTTGCGCTCGATCATCACCTGCCGCGCCTCGAATTCGCCGGCCTTCGCAAGACGCGAATAGCGCTGCTCCTCCTCGACGGTCAGGAGCGGCTTCACGCTGATACGGTTCAGGTAATGCTGGATCGTGTCGGCCGTGAGTTCGGCCTGCAGCAATGCGCGGAAATCGTCGACGTCGGGCGCGGCTTCCGCCCGGCCTTCGTGCTCGTCGTCGCCGTCCGCTTCGGCGTCGCGTGCCTCGAGATCACGTTCGTTTTCCGCGACGTCGTCTTCGTCGTCCGTCGAAGCGCCAGCTCGCTCCACCGATGCTTGCGTGGCACGACTGATCTTCTCAGATTCGGCTTGCGGCTCGTGGCGCTTCGATTTCGGCATGGTCGTCTCGGTTATTGAGGCGGCAAATACTTCAGCGGATCGACAGGTTTACCCTGCCGGCGAACCTCGAAATGCAGCATCACGCGGTCGGCATCGCTATTACCCATCTCGGCGATCTTCTGCCCCTTCGTTACCGCGTCCCCCTCTTTTACCATCAAAGCGCGATTGTGTGCATACGCCGTGAGGTAAGTTGCATCGTGTTTGATGATAATGAGGTTGCCATAGCCACGCAGGCCGTTGCCCGAGTAGACGACGCGGCCGTCGGCCGCCGCCTTCACGGCCTCGCCGGACGTGCCGCCGATATTGACGCCCTTGTTCTTCGCGTCGTCGAAACCGTTCAGCACCGGACCGCGCACGGGCCATGCGAACGTCACGGGGCCGCTCGGCGCGGCTGCCGTGTCGCTCGATGCGGCGGCAGCCGGCGGCGTGCTCGCGGACGACGAGCCCGCGGCCGGCGTCGCGGGACCGCTGCTGAGCGGCGCGGTCGCGACGGCGGCGCCGGTGATCGGTGCGGCAGCCGGCGAGCCGGCAAGCGCGGCACCGCCCGGCGGCGCGACACGCAGCAGCTGGTCGACTTCGATCTGATTCGGGTTCGCCAGGTTGTTCCAGGTGGCGATGTCGCGATAGTTCTGCCCGTTCTCGAGCGCGATCCGGTACAGCGTATCGCCCGGTTTCACACGGTAGAAGCCGGGCGGCGGCGGGCCGAGCGGCACTGCCGGCTGCGCGGCGGCGGTCGTGCCGAGCGATCCGGAGCGGTCGACGACGGGCGCGTTGTCGAGCCGCGTCGCACAGGCGGCCAGCAGCGTGGAGAACGCAGCCACACAGATCGCGCGCTGGGCGAACGTGAGCGGTTCCCTGGTTCGGTTGTTTTGCATCGCGCGCAACATACTCATCGGTTTCAAATCACTCCGGATTTTAAAGGGACAAAGAAAACGCGATCAAGCCGGGACTCCCGCCATTGCGCGTGCGCGACGCGCTCGACGAGCGTGAGCACCTGGGGCTGCCCGCTCTGCGCGCCGACCGGCGCGACGAGCCGCCCGCCGATCGCGAGCTGCTCGAGCAGCGCCTGCGGCACGTCGAGCCCCGCCGCCGCGATCACGATCGCGTCGAACGGGCCCGCGGACGGCAGGCCGACACGCCCGTCGCCGTAATGCAGACGGATGTTCGGCACGCGCAGCGGCCGCAGGTTCAGCTTCGCGCGCTCGTAGAGCGGCTTGATGCGTTCAATCGAATACACGTCGCGTGCCACGTGACTCAGCACCGCGGCCTGGTAGCCGCAACCGGTGCCGATCTCGAGGACGCGCTCGAGCGTGCGGCCGGCCATCGCGAGCTCGATCATGCGCGCGACGACCGACGGCTTTGAAATCGTTTGCTGGTGGCCGATCGGCAACGCGGCATCCTCGTACGCCTGCGTCGCGAGCCCGGGATCCACGAACAGGTGGCGCGGCACCGCGGCCATCGCATCCAGCACGCGCGCGTCGGTCACGCCGTTCGCGCGCAGGCGTTCGACCATGCGCTCGCGCACACGTTCCGACGTCAACGCGAATGCACCGGCCGGCGCGACGCTCGGCGCCGCCGGCTTCGGCATCGCGGGCTTCAGCGCGGTCGGCTTCGGTGCGCTCGCCGGCTTCGCGGCGGCCGCACCGGGCACCGTGCGGGCGACGCCCGCCTTCACCGCCACCGGCTTCAGCACGGCAGCGGGCTTGTCGACGGCCTTCGGCACCGCGCTCGCCGCATGGCGTTCACCGGCCCGGCCCTCCGATTTGCGTGGCGCTCGCTTGAGATCTTCGAGCGCGAGCGGGAACCGCTTCGCGCGCTCGCCGCTCATGAAGCCCGCCCTCCTGCGCGCGCCCATTCGCGCGTTGCAGGCAGCATTTGCGTATGCGTGAGATCGAGCTGCAGCGGCGTGATCGAGACGAAACCGTTTGCGACGGCGTGGAAATCGGTGCCTTCGCTCGCGTCCAGCGCCGCACCCGCGGCGCCGATCCAGTAGACCGGCTCGCCGCGCGGGTCGGTCTGGCGAATCACCGGCTGGGACGGGTGACGCTTGCCGAGGCGCGTGACCTGCCAGCCTTTCAGTTCGTCGTACGGCAAATTCGGAATATTGACGTTCAGCAGCGGCTGACCGGGCAGCGGATGCGCGAGAAAGTGCTCGACGATTTCCGCGGCGACGCGCGCCGCATCCGCCAGATGCGCCCAGCCCTTGTCGGCCAGCGAAAACGCGATGGCCGGCACGCCGAACATGATGCCTTCGGTGGCGGCCGCAACTGTCCCTGAATAGAGCGTGTCTTCGCCCATGTTCTGGCCGTTGTTGATCCCGGACACGACGAGGTCGGGCCGCGCGTCGGCCATCCCGGTCAGCGCGACGTGCACCGAATCGGTCGGTGTGCCGTTCACGTAGAAGAAACCCGTATTCGTCGCGCGCTGCACCGACAGCGGCCGCGACAGCGTCAGGGAATTCGACGCGCCGCTGCAATTCTGCTCGGGCGCGATCACCGTGAGGTCGGCAAGCGGCTGCAGCGCGTCGCTGAGCGCGGCGAGACCGGGGGCGAGATAGCCGTCGTCGTTGCTGAGTAGGATTCGCATCCGGCGATTGTAACCGAGGAAAGATGGCGCGAGAGCGACAGTCCGGCGGGTGCGGACAGGCCCGCACGCACGACGCGCGCGCGGTGCGCCGTCGCATCGCGCGGCGGCGTTTGCAGGTTCGGGAAAACGCGGTGCCGCCCGGGTTTTCCCCTCGAAGGGCCGCCGTGACGAGATGCCCGTTCGGCAAACCTGACGCGCAGCGCCGAGTGCGCGGCGCTCAGATCGCGCCGGCCTCGCGCAGCGCGGCGATCGCCTGCGCGTCGTAGCCGAGACTGTGCAGCACCTCGTCCGTATGCTCGCCGAGTTCCGGCCCGAGCCAGCGTGTTTCGCCCGGCGTGCCGGACAGCTTCGGCGTGATGTTCGGCAGCGGAATGTCGGTGCCGTCGGCCAGCTTGAAACGCTGGATCATCTGCCGCGCGATGAACTGCGGATCGGTGAACATGTCGGCGGCGCTGTAGATGCGCCCGGCCGGCACGTCGGCCGCGTTGAGCACCGCCAGCGCGTCGTCGATCGTGCGCGGCGCGAGCCAAGCGGCGATCGCGTCGTCGATCTCCTGCGTGCGCGGCACGCGGCCGTCGTTGCGAGCGAGCGCGGGATCGTCGGCGAGGTCGTCGCGTTCGATCGCCTTCATCAGCCGCTTGAAGATCGGGTCGCTGTTGCCGCCGATCACGATGCTGCCGTCGCGACACGCGTAGGTGTTCGACGGCACGATGCCCGGCAGCGACGCGCCGGTGCGCTCGCGCACCATCCCGTACACGCCGTACTCGGGCACCACGCTTTCCATCATGTTGAACACCGCCTCGTACAGCGCAACGTCGACCACCTGCCCCGCACCGCCGTTCACGTTGCGGTGGTGGAGCGCCATCATCGCACCGATCACGCCGTGCAGCGCGGCGATCGAGTCGCCGATCGAGATGCCGATGCGCGGCGGCGGCAAATCGGGATAGCCGGTGATGTGGCGCAAGCCACCCATCGATTCGGCGATCGCGCCGAAGCCGGGCCGGTCGCGGTACGGGCCGGTCTGCCCGTAACCGGACAGGCGCACCATCACGAGCCCGGGGTTGTCAGCCGACAGCACGTCGTAGCCGAGCCCGAGCTTCTCGAGCAGGCCCGGGCGGAAGTTTTCGATCACGATGTCGGCCTCGCGCGCGAGTTGCCGCGCGATCGTCTTGCCGGCATCGGATTTCAGGTTGAGGGTGACCGATTTCTTGTTGCGTGCCTGGACCGACCACCACAGCGACGTGCCGCCCTGCTCCGGATGCAGCTTGCGCCACTTGCGCAACGGGTCGCCGCCGTTCGGATCCTCGATCTTGATCACTTCCGCGCCGAATTCGGCAAAGAGGCGCGACGCGAACGGCCCCGCGATCAGCGTCCCGAATTCGAGCACTTTGACGCCCGCGAGCGGGCCCTGGCTGGTGCTCATGTGTCTCCCTGGCATGAGGAACGGCGCCGCCGGCCGGCGGCGCCCGGCTTACATCGTGCGGCGGTCGAGCATCGCGCGGGCGATGGTGCCCGCGTCGACGTATTCGAGTTCGCCGCCCACCGGCACGCCGCGCGCGAGGCGCGTGACCGCGAGCCCGCGCGCCTTCAGCGTCTGGCCGAGGTAGTGCGCGGTGGCTTCGCCCTCGTTCGTGAAGTTGGTCGCGAGCACGACCTCCTTGACGACACCGTCGGACGCACGCCGCACGAGGCGGTCGAAATGGATTTCCTTCGGGCCGATCCCGTCGAGCGGGCTCAGCCGCCCCATCAGCACGAAATACAGCCCGCGGTACGTCATCGTCTGCTCGAGCATGATCTGGTCGGCCGGCGTCTCGACGACGCACAGCAGCGTCGGATCACGCTCCTCGTCGCTGCACACCTCGCAGATCTGCGCCTCCGTGAAGGTATTGCACTTCTCGCAGTGCTGCAGGTGCTCGGTCGCGAACAGCAACGACCGGCCGAGCCGTTCCGCGCCCTCCCGATCGTGCTGCATCAGGTGGTACGCCATGCGTTGCGCGGATTTCGGCCCGACGCCGGGCAATACGCGCAACGCTTCGACGAGCGCGGACAGGGCGGACGGCTGTTTCATACGGCGGCTGAAAGCTGAACGGAGGCTGCGCTCAGAACGGCAGCTTGAAACCCGGGGGCAGCGGCAGGCCCGACGTCATGCCGCTCATCTTTTCCTGCGACGTCGCTTCGGCCTTGCGCACCGCATCGTTGAACGCGGCCGCGACCAGATCCTCGAGCATGTCCTTGTCGTCCGCCAGCAGGCTCGGGTCGATCGCCACGCGACGCACTTCGTTGCGGCAGGTCATCGTCACCTTGACGAGGCCGGCACCCGACTGCCCTTCGACTTCGATCTGCGCAAGCTGCTCCTGCATCTTCTTCATGTTTTCCTGCATTTGCTGCGCTTGCTTCATCAGTCCGGCGAGGTTGCCTTTCAACATGGGAATACTCCTTCTTGATCGTGTGAAAACCGGCACGCGGCGCGTGCCGGTCAATGTGTGCGGGCGTGATTGTGCCTGTCGCAGTGCGATTCGTTCAATGCAGCGTCGGCGGCGTGCCGTCCGGCGCCGGATCGGCGAGCGGCCGCACCGAGCCTTCGACGATACGCGCGCCGAAGTCACGCACCAGCTGCTGGACGAACGGATCGCCATGGATGTCCTGCTCTGCCTCGCGCTGGCGTGCCGCACGTGCAGCCGCATCGAGTGCCGCCGCGGTGCGCCGCGCGGGCCCGACCTCGACCGCGACCTCGACGGCCTTGCCGAGCGCATCGGCCAGGGCCGCCTTCAGTTTCGCGACCTGGGCGGCGTCCGCATACTGCGGCACCGGCACGGACAGTTTCAACGTCGTCGCGTCGACGGCCGTCAGCTCGCTGTTGAATGCAAGCTGATACGCGACGCCCTTCAGCGGCAACCGCGCGGCCAGCGCCGGCCATTCGCCGTCGAAGCCGACCGGGTCGAGCGCGATCGCGGGCGGCAGCGGGCGCGTGTCGACCGGCGCGGACGGACGGGACTCCACTGCCTTCGGCGCAATGCGCACGTCGTCGGGGCCGCTGTCGAACACGGGCACGAAGCCGTCGTCCGCCGCACCGCCGAACATCTCGTCGGCGCTGAGCGGCACATATTCGTCCGGCGGAATGTCTTCCCACGGCGGCGGGGCGTGGCGCGTGTCGGCAACCTGCGGCGCGCGGGCCGCCGCGCGCGGCGTCGGTACCTGCACGGCAGGACGCGATGCCGCCGGCTTTTCGACGGCCGGCTGGGCCGCCGCCGGCTTGGGCGCGGCGCCCGCACGCGCGCGGTCGGACGACACGCGCATGCCGGCGTTGCGCAGCACGTCGAGTGCGGCAGCTGCACCGCCGCGGGCAGACGGGCGCGCGGCGGGTTCGGCCGGCGCAGCACGCGGCGCCGGTTCGGCAGGCAGCGCAGGTTCGTCGTTGCGCTTGGCGGCGGCAACCGGCGGTTCAGGTTCGTTGCGGACAGCCGGCGGTGCATCGCTCGGCGGTACCGCCTGAGGTGCCGGGATCGCTTGCGGCTGCGGTGCGGCCGGCGCTGCGGTCGCAGCCGATGTTGCCGCGGATGCAGATTCAGATGCCGGTGTCGAAACAGCCTTCACTGCCGGCGCAATCGCCGCATCGTCGGACTGGACCGCTGCCGGACGCGCAGCGGGCGCAGCCGCTTGCGGACGTGCGGCCGCCACGGCTGCCGGCTGCGGCGCCGACGACTTGGGTGCCGCAGCCGACGCAACGGCAGCGGCCGCACGCGGCGCGGATGCTGGTGCAGGCACGGCACGCGGCACGGCAGGCGGACCTCCCGGCGCACTGCCGGCGCCGACGGCCGGCTCGAACGCGAGCATCCGCAGCAACGTCATGGTGAAGCCGGCGTATTCGTCCGGCGCAAGGCCGAGCTCCGCGCGCCCGACCGTCGCGATCTGGTAGAACAGCTGAACCTGCTCGGGGCTCAGCGTCTCCGCGAAGCGGCGCAGATCGGCCGCTTCCGGCCATTCGTCGAGCACCGACCCCGGCGCGAACTGCGCCCAGGCGATCCGGTGCAGCAGGCTGGCGAGATCCTGCAGCGCGGTGGAAAAGGACAGGCTGCGCAGCGACATCTCGTCGGCGATCGCGAGGATCTCGGGGCCGGCGCCGGCCGCGAGCGCATCGAGCAGGCGCACCATGTAAGTCTGGTCGAGCGCGCCGAGCATGCCCGACACCGCCGATTCGGTCACTTCGTTCGCCGAGTACGCGATCGCCTGGTCGGTCAGCGACAGCGCATCGCGCATGCTGCCCTGCGCGGCGCGCGCGAGCAGACGCAGCGCCTGCTGCTCGAACGAGATCTGCTCTTCGCCGAGGATCCGTTCGAGGTGCGACACGATGTGCCCGGCCGGCATCTGCTTCAGGTTGAACTGCAGGCAGCGCGACAGCACGGTGACGGGAATCTTTTGCGGATCGGTGGTCGCGAGGATGAACTTGACGTGCGGCGGCGGCTCCTCGAGCGTCTTCAGCATCGCGTTGAACGCGTGGTTCGTCAGCATGTGCACTTCGTCGATCATGTAGACCTTGAAGCGCGCATCGACGGGCGCGTACACCGCGCGCTCGAGCAGCGCGGCCATTTCGTCGACGCCGCGGTTGCTCGCGGCATCCATTTCGACGTAGTCGACGAAGCGGCCTTCGTCGATCTCGCGGCACGCGCGGCACACGCCGCACGGCTGCGACGTGACGCCGGTTTCACAGTTGAGCGCCTTCGCGAAGATCCGCGACAGCGTCGTCTTGCCGACGCCGCGGGTTCCGGTAAACAGATAGGCGTGATGGAGACGCCCGCCGTCGAGCGCGTGCGTGAGCGCCCTGACGACGTGCTCCTGGCCGACGAGCGAAGCGAAATCCTTCGGACGCCACTTGCGTGCGAGAACTTGATAGGTCATCGGGAAATTGTATCAGTAACGCTGCGTCGCGCCGACACGCGAAACGGTGCGGAAAACGGGCAAGACGCAGGTAAAGCGGAGAATGACGCAGAAATAAAAAACGCCCGGCGAACGGGGCGAGAGGAAAGGTGACGAGCCCGACCCTCGGCACTGGCAGAAAACGATTGTGGCTGCTTCGTTCCCGACCTGACCAGGTTCACCGCCCCACCATGCGAGGAGGCCCGTCACGGCATATTCTATCACCGCTTCCGGCCAAATGCGACCGTTTGTTCGCAACAATGCGCACGATCGAGCAAAGCGGCGCGCGTACGGGCTTGTCGATCCGGCGCGAACAGGTGGACAGATTCCGCGATGGAGACCGTGACTCTTGTATTTTGCGAGGCGGCCTCCACGTTCGGATCACAACGGTCGAACGGCGCGTCGTACCCCTACTCGCGTAGCGGCTACTATCGCCGCCCGCAGCAGATAGCAATTTAGGCTAATATGACGCCCGAACGACCCGCGAGCCGCGCCAAGCAGCGCTTACGCCCCTCCTTCCGGGGAGCGGAGTGACCTGCCGCAGCGGCCGGCAGCCGACAGGCCGCCGGAGCGCCGCAACGCGCCAAGCAGGCAGTCCCCGAACCGTAAGAGGTATTGACCCAATGAGCGAACAGATCAAACACATCAGCGACGCATCGTTCGAACAGGACGTCGTCAAATCCGACAAGCCCGTGCTCGTCGACTTCTGGGCCGAATGGTGCGGCCCGTGCAAGATGATCGCCCCGATCCTCGACGAAGTCGCGAAGGACTACGGCGACAAGCTGCAGATCGCGAAGATCAACGTCGACGACAACCAGGCAACGCCTGCGAAGTTCGGCGTGCGCGGCATCCCGACGCTGATCCTGTTCAAGAACGGCGCGGCGGCCGCACAGAAGGTCGGTGCGCTGTCGAAGTCGCAACTCACCGCATTCCTGGACAGCCACCTGTAATACCGGCCGTTCCGCGGACGTGTTGTCAACCGACAACACGTCCCCCGTCAAGCCGCCGATCGGCCGCTCAGGCGCGAATCGGCGTATGCTAGAATCAAAAAACGTCTACAAGACGCATTAAGTCTCAGAGCGCCTCCGCTCGCCCCTCCTCCCTTATTTCTTTTCGTCGCTTCTCCTCCCTGGCGGGTTCTCCGTATGCATTTATCCGAGCTCAAGTCTCTGCACGTGTCCGAACTGATCGAAATGGCCAATGGCCTGGAGATCGAAAACGCGAACCGCCTGCGCAAGCAGGAGCTGATGTTCGCCATTCTCAAAAAGCGCGCCAAGACGGGAGAGACGATCTTCGGCGACGGTACGCTCGAAGTGCTGCCGGACGGCTTCGGCTTCCTGCGCTCGCCGGAAATGTCGTACCTCGCGAGCACCGACGACATCTACATCAGCCCGTCGCAGATCCGCCGCTTCAACCTGCACACCGGCGACACCATCGAAGGTGAAGTCCGCACGCCGAAGGACGGCGAGCGCTACTTCGCGCTGGTGAAGGTCGACAAAGTCAACGGGCAGCCGCCCGAGGCCTCGAAACACAAGATCATGTTCGAGAACCTCACGCCGCTGCACCCGAACAAGCCGCTGTCGCTCGAACGCGAAATGCGCGGCGAAGAAAACGTCACGGGCCGCATCATCGACATGATCGCGCCGATCGGCAAGGGCCAGCGCGGCCTGCTCGTCGCGTCGCCGAAGTCGGGCAAGACCGTGATGCTCCAGCACATCGCACACGCGATCAAGCAGAACCATCCGGACGTCATCCTGTTCGTGCTGCTGATCGACGAGCGCCCCGAAGAAGTGACCGAAATGCAGCGCTCGGTCGCCGGCGAAGTGATCGCATCGACCTTCGACGAACCGGCCACGCGTCACGTGCAGGTCGCCGAAATGGTGATCGAGAAGGCCAAGCGCCTCGTCGAAATGAAGCACGACGTCGTGATCCTGCTCGACTCGATCACGCGTCTCGCCCGCGCCTACAACACCGTGATCCCGGCGTCGGGCAAGGTGCTGACGGGCGGTGTCGACGCGAACGCGCTGCAGCGTCCGAAGCGCTTCTTCGGTGCCGCGCGCAACATCGAGGAAGGCGGCTCGCTGACGATCATCGGCACCGCACTGATCGAGACCGGCAGCCGCATGGACGACGTGATCTACGAAGAATTCAAGGGCACCGGCAACATGGAAGTGCACCTCGAGCGCCGTCTCGCGGAAAAGCGCGTCTATCCGTCGATCAACCTGAACAAGTCGGGCACGCGCCGCGAAGAAATGCTGATCAAGCCCGAGATCCTGCAAAAGATCTGGGTGCTGCGCAAGTTCATCCACGACATGGACGAAGTCGAGGCGATGGAGTTCCTGCTCGACAAGATCCGCCAGACGAAGAGCAATTCCGAGTTCTTCGACCTGATGCGCCGCGGCGGCTGATCGCCCTCGCCCCGCACCGAACGGCCGTCCGCGCGTTTCGCCCGGCGGCCGTTTTTTCGCGCCAACCTGTACGTGAACGTACAGGTTGATCTATAATCGCGCCATCGTCCCGACCGAAGCCCCTGCCATCCCGATGCCGAACGACGCCTCCCCCTCGTTGCTGACCGTGAGCGACGCCGCGTCGCGGCTCGGCGTCACGCCGCGCACGCTGAAGTACTACGAAGAGCGCGGACTCGTCACGCCGTCGCGCAGCGGCGGCCGCTATCGCCTGTACGACGAAGCCGATCTCGAACGCTTCGCCCGCATCCTGCGGCTGCGCGCGCTCGGCTTTTCGCTGCACGGCATCACCGAGATGCTCAAGCGCCCGCTGGAAGAAACGGGAGACGGCCGGCGCCGCTATTCGGACGCATCGTTGCGCGAGATCCGCTCGGGGCTCGCCGAACAGATCGACACGCTCGACCAGCGGATCGCGGCCGTCCAGCGCGAGTTGAAGGAAGCGGTCGCGCTGCGCAAGGAACTGCAGCACGACATCGACTACGTCGAACGGCGCCTCGCCGGCGAAAACCCCGACGCGCTGATCGCGCAACGGCAGGCCGAGGCCGGCGCGCGGCGTACGCGCAAGGACCGGGAATGAACGTCGCGCCGGGTCGCTCGCCGCTATGGAGCCGCGCGAACCTGCGCGCGGACCTGTTCCCGTGGGCGCTCGCGCTCGTCACCGGCATCGACTATTTCGACAACGCGGCCTTCTCGTTCTTCGCGAGCTACATCGCGGGCGGCGTCAACGCATCGCCCGACGAACTCGTGTGGTCGTCGAGCGCGTATGCGGTCACGGCCGTGCTCGGCATCCTGCAGCAGCAATGGTGGGTCGACCGGCTCGGGCATCGCCGCTACGTCGCCGGCTGCATGCTGATGTTCTCGTTCGGCGCGATCGCGGCCGCGCTCGCCGACACGTCGCTCGAACTCGCGTTCGCGCGCGGCTTCCAGGGCTATTTCATCGGCCCGATGATGGGTGCCTGCCGGATCCTGATCCAGGTCAGCTTCAAGCCGCAGGAGCGGCCGCCCGCCACGCGCGCGTTCCTGATCATGATCCTGCTCGGCAGCGCGCTCGCGCCGATCGCCGGCGGGCTGCTCGTCGCGCATTCGACGTGGCGCGCGCTGTTCGCCTGCACCGCGCCCGCGGGCATCGCGTTCGCGATCCTCGCGCTGCTCACGCTCCCCGATTCCGGCAGGACGCCCGACGACGAACGCGGCTCCGGGCATTTCTGGCCATACGTCGTGTTCGCGCTCGCGCAAGGCGCGCTGCAGATCGTGCTGCAGCAGGTGCACTACCAGCTCTACAGCGGCTCGCCGATGCTGATCCTGCTGACGATCGCCGGCCTCGGCGCGCTCGCGTGGTTCGCCCATCACCAGTGGAACCATCCGACGCCGCTCGTGCGGCTGCACGCGTTTCGCGAGCGCACGTTCCAGGTCGGGCTGCTGCTGTACATGTTCTATTACTACGAGTCGACGGGCTTCAGCTACCTGACGTCCCGCCTGCTCGAAGGCGGGCTCGGCTATCCGGTCGAGAACGCCGGGCGCCTGGTCGGCACGATGTCGCTGATCTCGGCCGCCGCTCTGTTCGCCTACCTGCGCCATGCGAAGCGCGTCACGCACAAGAAGTGGTTCGTCGTGCCGGGGTTCGCGATCGCGGTCACGGCCGCGCTGTGGATGACGCGGATGACGCCCCAGGTCGGCGAGGCCGCGCTGATCGTCCCGCTGCTGCTGCGCGGGCTGTTGCTGCTGTTCATCGTGCTGCCCGTCGCGAACCTGACGTTCCGCATCTTCGCGATCGACGAATACACGCACGGCTATCGGCTGAAGAACATCGTGCGGCAATTGACGATCTCGTTCGCGACGTCGTCGGTGATCATCGTCGAGCAACACCGGCTGGCCCTGCACCAGACGCGGCTCGTCGAGCGCGCGAACGTGTTCGATCCGCTGTTCCAGCAGACCGTCGACGCCCTCACGCGTGGTTATGCGGCCGCCGGCCATGCGCTGAACGAGGCGCACGCCCTCGCGATCGCATCGATCGCGCGGATGGTCGCGCAACAGGCGTCGTTCCTCGCGTCGCTCGACGGTTTCTATTTCCTCGCGGGTGTCGCGCTGGTCGGCGGCCTGTTCGCGGCATGGCAAAAAGAGATCGATTGAGTTAAAAGACAGGCTTTGGATTTCCCCGCGCTGCTTCCATGCTCTCGAAACTGACCCGCTGGTTCGACGACCGCCGCCGCGACCGCGCGCTGCGCAGCCACCCGATTCCCGATGCACTGTGGCAGGACACCGTCGCACGCCTGCCGTTCCTCGATGCGCTGACGCCCGGCGACCTGGGCCGCCTGCGCGAGCTGACGAGCCTGTTCATCGCGAAGAAATCGTTTTCGACCGCGCACGGGCTCGAGCTGACCGACGAGATGATCGTCGCGATCGCCGCGCAGGCGTGCCTGCCCGTGCTGAATCTCGATCTGTCGTTGTACGACGGCTGGGTCGGCGTCGTCGTGTATCCGGGCGAATTCGTGATCCGCAAGACCGTGCAGGACGAGGACGGAGTCGTCCATGAAGTCGAACAGGACGCGAGCGGCGAAGCGTGGGAAGGCGGGCCGGTGATCCTGTCGTGGGAAGACGCGCAGATGACGGACGGCCGCGACGCGTACAACGTCGTGATCCACGAGTTCGCGCACAAGATCGACATGGTCAACGGCGAGGCCGACGGCTATCCGCCCCTCTTTCGCCGCTGGCACGCGCCGCACCTCGACGCGCAGGCGTGGGCCGACGTGTTCGAGCACGCGTACGACCAGTTCTGCGCGCGCGTCGATGCGGTGCCGGATCGCGCGTGGGCGCGCTTCGAGCGCGACTCGCTGATCGATCCCTATGCGGCCGATCACCCGTCGGAGTTCTTCGCGGTGTGCAGCGAGGCGCTGTTCGTGCGACCGCGCGCGTTCGAGTCCGAATTTCCGGAGCTCTACCGGCTGCTCGCCCGCTATTACCGGCAGGATCCGGCCCACACGGGCGCCCTCGACGCGTGATGAAAATTATTCGTCAACCGTCTGATTTTCTGGCATAATCGCCGTTTTTCGACCTTAGGCAAGTGGCTCGCGCCGGGCTTGACGTCGGCTGAAATCGCGCAAATGTGTGCGGTCCGGCACGGCAAGCGGCGGGTTGGCTACCGCTCTCACCAAGGAACATCATGAAACCTGGCATTCACCCGGACTACCGCGAAGTCGTCTTCCAAGACATGTCGAACGGCTTCAAGTTCATCACGCGCTCGACGATCCAGACGCGTGAAACCATCGAACACGAAGGCAAGACCTACCCGCTCGCCAAGATCGAAGTGTCGTCGGAATCGCACTCGTTCTACACGGGTCAACAAAAGATCATGGACACGGCAGGCCGTGTCGAGAAGTTCAAGAACAAGTTCGGCGTTCGCGCCAACGGCAAGGCGAAGTAAGCTTCGCACCGTTCCGGTGGTTGCAATGCACCGGTACCGCACGAAAGGGCAGCCCAGGCTGCCCTTTTTTGTCGCCGCTCGCCGGGAAACGCCGCACGGCGGCCGGGGCCGGGCAATCGTCTGACGCGCAACGGCCGGCGCGTCTACAATGCCGGATGCTCGAATCCGCACCGTCGGCGCATGACCGCACCGGCCGCCCGCCCATAACAAATCGCTCATCTGCATGAAGCCTGTCGTTCGCCTCACCGCCTCCGCCACGCGCGCGCTGCCGCGCTGGCTGCTGCTCACGCTCTGCCTCGTCTACGCGGCGTTCGGCCTGTTCGGCCGCGACCCGTGGAAGAACGAGGACGCGGCGGGCTTCGGCGTGATGTGGACGATGGCCACCGGCGGCTGGCACGACTGGCTGCTGCCGAATCTCGTCGGCAAGTTCATCACGACCGACGGGCCGCTCGCCTACTGGCTCGGCGCGCTGTCGATCCGCGCGCTGGCGCCGTGGGTCGACGCGAGCAACGCGTCGCGCGTCGACACGGGCGTGCTGTTCTGCGTCGCGTGCGCGTTCGTCTGGTACGCGGCCTATCTGCTCGGCCGGCGTGCGGAGGTCCAGCCGTTCAAGTACGCATTCGGCGGCGAGCCGGAGCCGCGCGACTACGGCCGCACGCTCGCCGACGGCGCGCTGCTGGTCCTCGTCGCATGCTTCGGGCTCGCGGAGCGCGGCCACGAAACGACGCCGCAACTCGCGCAGTTCGCGTGGATCGCGATGTTCGTGTACGGCATCGTGCGCGGCATCGACAAGCCGCTGCAAGGTGCGCTGTGGTGGGGCGCCGCGATCGGCCTGGTCGCACTGTCCGGCAACCCGGTGCTGGTCGTCGCGCTGCTCGCCGGCACGGCCGCGCTGTGGCTCGTCACGCCGGAGATGCGCAACCTGCGCCTGCCGCTGATCGGCCTGCCGCTCGCGGCCGCGATCTTCGCGCTGTGGCCGCTCGCCGCCTTCCAGGCAGCGCCGGACGACGCCGCGTGGTTCTTCAACCAGTGGATCCACGGCAGCCTGATGCGCTTCTCGGGCCCGCCGACCGCGGTGCTCGCCTATGCGGCGAAGAACCTGCCGCTGTTCACGTGGCCCGCGTGGCCGCTCGCGATCTGGGCCTGGTGGAGCTGGGCCGGCATGCGCCGCCGCGCGCACATCGCGATTCCACTGTCGGTCGTGGTGCCGCTCGTCGCGCTCGTGATCCTGCAGAGCCAGCAGTCGAACCGCATGTACATGCTGTTGCTGCCGCCGCTCGCGGTGCTCGCCACCTTCGCGCTGCCGACCCTCAAGCGCGGCGCGATCAACGCGTTCGACTGGTTCGCGGTGCTGAGCTTCACGATCCTCGGCACCTTCGTGTGGCTCGTGTGGCTCGCGTCGCTCACCGGCTTCCCGCATCCGCTCGCGCGCAACCTCGCGCGCCTCGTGCCGGGCTACGAACCGCACTTCAAGATCCTGTCGTTCGTCTGCGCGGTGATCGTCACCGTGTGCTGGTGCCTGCTCGCGCGCTGGCGCGTCTCGCGCCAGCCGAAGGTGCTGTGGCGCAGCGTCGTGCTGTCGGGTGCGGGCACCACGCTGATGTGGGTGCTGCTGATGACGCTGTGGCTGCCGATCGTCAACTACGGCCGGACCTACAGCGACGTCGCGCAACAGATCGCGTCGCACCTGCCGAAAGACTATGAGTGCATCTCGCCCGTGCGGCTCGGCGATGCGCAGATCGCGACCTTCGCGTATTTCGGCGACATGCACTTCGAATTCTCGGGCGACTGCGACGTGATCCTGCGCCAGGACCGCGCCGACTTCGGCGAGCCGAGCGCGATGTCGCAATACGTGTGGCGTCTCGTATGGGAAGGCCGCCGCGTGGCCGACCGCGACGAGCGCTTCCGCCTGTACGAGCGCATCGAGCGGCCGGCGGCGCCCGTCAAGCGCCGTGGCCCACGCCACCGGGCGGTCGATTGACGATGTTCGCCGACATCCGCCGGATCGTCGGCCTCGCGTGGCCGGTGCTCGTCGGCCAGCTCGCGATCATCGCGTCCGGCGTGATCGACACGGCGATGGTCGGCCGCTACTCTGCCATCGACCTCGCCGCGCTCGGGCTCGGTTCGTCGATCTACGTGTCGGTCTACATCGGGTTGACGGGCATCCTGTCCGCGCTGCAGCCGATCACCGGGCAGCTGTACGGCGCGCGGCGTTACGCCGAGATCGGCGAGGAAGTCCGCCAGGCGCTGTGGCTCGCGCTGATGCTCGCGGTGCCCGGCTTCCTGCTGCTGCATTTTCCCGAACCGCTGCTGCACATCGCCCACGCGCCGCCCGCGTTGCACGACCGCACGGTCGATTACCTGCGAATCCTGTCGTACGGCCTGCCGGCGAGCCTCGTGTTCCGGATCTACAACGCGCTGACCAACGCGGCCGGCAAGCCGCGCCTCGCGATGATCCTGCAGGTCGGCGCGCTGCTGCTCAAGTTTCCGCTCAACGTGTGGTTCATCTTCGGCGGGCTCGGCGTGCCGGCCCTCGGCGGCCCCGGTTGCGGGCTCGCCAGTACGCTGATCAACTGGGCGCTCGCGCTGATCGGCTTCATGCTGCTCGCGAAGCTCGACGTGTTCTCGCCGCTTTCGATCTTCTCGCGCTTTTGCTGGCCCGTCTGGGCGCGCCAGAAGGCGATCCTGAAGCTCGGCGTGCCGATGGGCCTGTCGTACCTGATCGAGGTCACGTCGTACACGTGCATGGCGCTCTTCATCGCGCAGTTCGGCACGACGACGCTCGCCGGCCACCAGATCGCCGGCAACATCGGCGCGGTGCTGTACATGACGCCGCTGTCGATCGGGGTCGCGGCGTCGACGCTGGTGGCCCGAGCGCTCGGTGCCGGCCGCCCGGACGAGGCGCGGCTGCTCGGCCGGCACAGCGTGATGCTCGCGTGCGGGATCGCGGCCGCGTACGGCGTGCTCGTGTTCACGCTGCGTCCGCTGATCGTCAGCGGCTACACGCCGAATCCGGCCGTGGCCGCCGCCGCGCTGCCGCTGGTCGCGATCGTCACCTGCTACCACTTCTTCGACGCGCTGCAGATCACGTCCGCCTTCGTGCTGCGCGCGTACAAGGTCGCGATCGTGCCGACCGTGATCTATGCGGTCGCGCTGTGGGGCGTCGGACTTGGCGGCGGCTACGTGCTCGGCTTCGACGTCGGCGGCCTCGCCCCCGCCTGGCTGACCGGCGCACGCGGCTTCTGGTTCGCGAACACGATCAGCCTGATGCTGGCGGGCGCGGGCCTCGCGCTCTACCTGCGCCACGTCAGCCGCGCGCAACCGGCCGTCGGCGCATACGGCGCATGACGCACGGCGTACGGCCTACGCGTCCTCCAGCACGTCGGCCGCGTGGTACGAGGACCGCACGAGCGGTCCGGCAACGACTTCCCTGAAACCGAGCGCCAGCCCCTCGTCGCGCCACGCGGCGAACGCCTCGGGGCTCACGTAGCGTCGCACCGGCAGATGGTGCGCGGACGGCGCGAGATACTGGCCGAGCGTCAGCACGTCGACCTCGTGCGCGCGCAGGTCGCGCAGCGTGTCCCGCACCTCGTCGTCGCACTCGCCGAGCCCGAGCATCAAGCCCGATTTCGTCACGAGCGTCGGCCGCGCGGCCTTCGCGTGCGCGAGCAGTTCGAGCGAGCCGCGATAGTCGGCGCCCGGCCGCGCCGCCCGATACAGCGACGGCACCGTCTCGATGTTGTGATTGAACACGTCCGGCCACGCCGACGACAACGCATCGAGCGCACGCGCGACGCGGCCGCGGAAATCGGGCGTCAGCACCTCGACGCCGATGCCCGGCACGCTCGCGCGCACCGCCGCGATGCAGGCGGCGAAATGCGCGGCGCCGCCGTCGCGCAGGTCGTCGCGATCGACCGACGTGATCACGACGTAGCGCAGCCCGAGCGCCGCGACCGCGGCCGCGAGCCGCGCGGGCTCGTCGGCATCGAGCGGCTCGGGACGGCCGTGCGCGACGTCACAGAACGGGCAGCGCCGCGTGCACAGCCCGCCCATGATCATGAAGGTCGCGGTGCGCTGCGCGAAGCATTCGCCGATGTTCGGGCACATCGCCTCCTCGCAGACGGAATGCAGCCGATGCTCGCGCAGCACGGCCGCCATGTCGGCGACCGCCCCGCTCATCATCGGCCGCGCCCGCAGCCACGGCGGCTTCGGCAGCGCCGCGCCGCCCGCGGGCTCGACGCGCACCGGAATGCGCGCGAGCTTGTCGCGGCTGCGCGCGCCCGGCTGGCCGAGCGCGGTGAGGCTGGGTCGTTCGAGCGCGGCGGTCATCGTCAGTCTCCGAGGAACGCGACGATCAGGCGGTTCACGTCGGCAGCCGCCTCCATCTGCACCATGTGGCCGCTGCCGGCGATCACCTCGGCACGCACGCCGTCCGGCAAGCCCTGCGCGTGCTGCGCCGGAATGACCTGGTCGCGCTCGCCCCAGATCACGAGCGTGCGCGGCGCGAGCGACCCGACGCGGTCGCGGAACACGCGCCGCTGGGCCGCACCGTCGAACGCGGCGCTCGCGATCTTCTCCAGCGCGGCCTGCACGCCTTCGAGCCGCTTGTACTTGACGAGATCCTCGACCAGTTGCCGCGTGACGAGCGCGTGGTCCGCGAACAGCGCGCCGAGGTGCGGCTTCAGCGTGTTGCGGCTGTTGCCGGCGACGAAGCCGTCGATGTAATCGCGGTTGATGTCGGCGCCGAGCCCCGCGCTCGCGATCAGCGTCAGCGATGCGACGCGCTCCGGCGCGCTGTCGGCCAACGTCATCGCCACCGCACCGCCCATCGAATGGCCGATCAGGTGCGCGCGCTCGATGTGCTGCGCATCGAGCAGCGCGAGCACCGCATCGGCCAGTTCGTCGAGGCTGCCGGTGTCGACTGCCTTGCCCGACTCGCCATGCCCCGGCAGATCGAGCGCCCAGACGGGCCGGTGCGCGGCGAGCTCCGCGTGGTTGAACAGCCAGTTGTTGAGGTCGCCGCCGAAGCCGTGGATCAGCACGGCGGGCGTGCCCGAGCCGTCGCCGAGCTTCAGGAACCGGACCGTGCGTCCGCCGATCTGCGCCTTCTCGGGCTGCGGGCCGGCCGCATCGTCGGCGGCCGCGGCCGGCACGAAATCGCGCTGGAATTCGGCGATCGCCGCGTCGATGTCGGCATCGCTCGCCTCGGCCGCGGCCACCACGCCGAGCAGCGCGCCGACGGGCAGCGTCTCGCCCTCCTGCGCGACCTGCCGACGCAGCGTGCCGTCGAACGCGCACTCGACGCCCGACGAGATCTTGTCGGTCTCGACGTCGAGCACTTCGTCGCCCTTCGTCACGCGCTCGCCGATCGCCTTCAGCCAGCCGTTGACCTGCCCCTGCTCCATCGACAGCCCCCACTTGGGCATCGTGATCATGTGAATCGACATCGTGTCAGCTCCTGGTCTTGAGTACCGCCTGCGCGATCGCGTCGGCGGACGGGATGTAAAGGTCTTCCAGCACGCCGGCGAACGGCGCGGGCGTATGCGGCGCGGTGACCAGCTCGATCGGCGCCTTGAGCGTCCGGAACGCGCGCTGTGCGACGAGCGCGGCGATGTCGGTCGCGATCGAGCAGCGCGGGTTCGCTTCATCGACCACCACCACGCGCCCGGTGCGCGCGGCGCTTTCGAGGATCGTTTCCTCGTCGAGCGGCGACGTCGTACGCAGGTCGATCACGTCGACGTGAATGCCGTCCTTCGCGAGCTTCGCGGCCGCGTCGGTCGCGAGATGCACCATCCGGCCGTACGTGACGATCGTCGCGTCGTCGCCTTCGCGCACGACGTTCGCCTCGCCGAACGGAATCGCATAGGATTCCTCAGGTACATCGCCTTCGCGCGTGTAGAGCAGCTTGTGTTCGAGGAAGATCACGGGATCGTTGTCGCGGATCGACTGGATCAGCAGCCCCTTCGCGTCGTAAGGCGTCGACGGGCACACGACCTTCAGCCCCGGAATGTGCGTAAACAGCGACGTGAGCATCTGCGAATGCTGCGCGGCCGCGCGCAGGCCCGCGCCGTACATCGCGCGGATCACGACCGGCGTCACGGCCTTGCCGCCGAACATGTAGCGGAATTTCGCGGCCTGGTTGAAGATCTGGTCGAAGCACACGCCCATGAAATCGATGAACATCAGCTCCGCGACGGGCCGCATCCCGCATGCGGCCGCGCCGACCGCCGCGCCGATGTAGCCGCCTTCCGACAGCGGCGTATCGAGCACGCGGCCCGGAAACTTGTGAAACAGCCCCTTCGTCACGCCGAGCACGCCGCCCCATGCGTCGTCCTCGCCCGGCGCGCCCGCGCCGCCCGCGTTGTCCTCGCCCATCACGATCACGCTGTCGTCGCGCGCCATTTCCTGCGCGAGCGCCTCGTTGATCGCCTGCGAATAAGTGATCTTCCTTGCCATGTCTGTCTCCTGGGATATTCGGTTCGCCGTGCCGGCCGCGCCGGCCGCCGGCAGCTGTGTCAGATCGCGCTCACGGGTACGACACGTACACGTCGGTCAGCAGGTCGGCCGCGTCGGGCAGCGGCGCGGCCTTCGCCTGCGCGACCGCATCGTCGATCAGCGCCTTCACCTGCGCATCGACCGCGCGCAGATCGTCGGTCGTCAGCACCTCGGCACGCACGACGCGCGCTTCGAAATGCTTCAGGCAGTCCTTCTCGTCGCGCAGCTTCTGCACTTCGCCCGGCGCGCGGTAGGTCTGCGCATCGCCTTCGAAATGGCCGAAGTAGCGCGTGAACTTCACCTCGACGAGCGTCGGGCCGCCGCCGTTGCGCGCGCGCGCGACGGCCTCGCCGAGCGCCTCGTGCACCGCGAAGAAGTCGAAGCCGTCGACGATCACACCCGGCATCCCGAAGCCGTTCGCGCGGTCGGCGATGTTGTCCGTCGCGACCGACCAGCTCGACGACGTCGCTTCCGCATAGCCGTTGTTCTCGGCCACGAAGATCGCCGGCAGGCGCCACACCGACGCAAGGTTCATCGATTCGAAGATCACGCCCTGGTTCGACGCGCCGTCGCCGAAGAAGCACACGCCGACGCCGCCGGTCTTCTTGTGCTTGGCCGCGAGCGCCGCGCCGCACACGAGCGGGCCGCCCGCGCCGACGATCCCGTTCGCGCCGAGCATCCCCATCGCCAGGTCGGCGATGTGCATCGAGCCGCCCTTGCCGTGGCAGACGCCCGTTTTCTTGCCGTAGATCTCGGCCATCATCCCGTGCACGTCGACGCCTTTCGCGATGCAGTGGCCGTGCCCGCGGTGCGTGGTGGCGACGTAGTCCGCAAGTCCGAGATGCAGCATCGTGCCGACCGCGGAAGCCTCCTCGCCCGCGTACAGGTGAACGAAGCCGGGGATTTCGCCGGTCGCGAACTCGACGTGCAGGCGCTCCTCGAATTCGCGGATCGTGCGCATCAGCCGGTAGGCGTCCAGCAGCGTGTCCCTGCTGAGCTGTGTCGAAACGGTCATGTGTGTCTCCTGGATAGGTCTGACTGCGAATGCCGCCGCGGCAATGCTGCGGCGACGGATTGCATGGCGGCCCTGCGGCCGTCAGTGAAACGTGAAGCGCCCGTCGACGCGCGCGGCCCGCATGCGCGCGATGGCGACCGGTTCGTCGAAACGGGCTGTCATGGCGAAGTCTCCTTGTAGAAGGTTCGGAATCCGATCGAGATGTCGTCGCGAAGCCGCGATCAGAAGCGCCACGCGCCGGCATCGCGCAACAGCTGCCGCGACGACGCGTAACGCAGCGTGCGGCCGACATCGACCGTCAACGGCCCGCGCCAGTCGAGCGCGATCTCGTAGCGCTCGCCGCGCGCGACCTCGATCTCGCGCTCGCCGTCGAACGCGAGCGTGCCGTGCTCGAACGGGATCGTCTGCCACGCATTCGGCTCGAGCCGCTCGCAGCTGCGCATCACGACACGATCGACGCGGCCGGGCGCGATCGGCGCGACGAGCGGCGTGCCGGCGGTCTTGCCGTCGGCGGCGAAGCGCATCGCGAGCCCGTGCGGCGCGCTGCGCTCGAGCGGGGCCCACGCGCCGCCGAGCGCGGACAGGCCGATGCCGTCCGGCTCCGCAAACGTCAGGTAGAGCGTGTCGATGTCGTCGGGCCCCGAGATCGCGCGCGCACCGATGAAGCGCTGGCCGGCCGCGCATACGTCGACGAGCGCGATCTCCTCGCGCCCCGCGTTCGCGCCCGCCGCGCAGCGCACGACGAGCCGCTTGTTGCGCATGAACGCGACCTCCGCCGGCACGGCGCCGGTCGCGGCAAGTCCTGCCGCGACGCCCGCGACGGTCGCTTCGCGATGTTCGGGAAACGCATTGTTGGTGCCGGTGGACAGCGCGACGAGCGGCGTCGCGCCGCAATGCGCGGCGACCGCGCGATGCGTGCCGTCGCCGCCGAGCACGACGATCAGCGCGACTTCCAACCGTCGCATGTAGGCGGCACCGGCCTGCGTGTCGGCGACGGTGTCCGAGATCGGCAGGTCGACGAATTCGACGTCGGGCCAGCGCTCGTGCGGCGCGACCGCGCGATGCGTATCGAGCGCACGCATCAGCAGCGTCGCGATGCCCGTCTTGTCGCGCAAGGTCAGCACGCGCTCGACGCCCATCGCACCGAGGCCGGCGAGCAGGCGCACGACCATGTTGGCCTTTTCCGCCGTCGGGAATACGGATGCATGCGTCGTCAGGCGGCGAATGTCGCGCCCCGATGCGGGGTTCGCGATCACGCCGACGGTCACGGGCGTCGTCACGGGCTTGTCTCCATCCAGTGGGCCGGCGCTCGCGCGCCGGCCTTGCATGTGTCGTCCGCCGTCATCGAGGGCAGCGGATCGTCGTCGCCGACGCGATTGCGCCGGCTTGCCCGTGACATCTGCAAGCGGCGTGCCACCGTGTGTGCAATGACCGCGAAACCCGCGTGCGGACTGGCTCGGCCGGTACGCCAGGCATCGGCATCTGCTGCCGCGAGCGCCCGACGCCCTGCGAAACCGCCCGTGTGTCTCACGCGGTCGACCCCTGGCGCGCCGGTTTCGGCGCCTTCATCCGGACCGCAATTTCGCCGGCAAGCCACGCGGCTCGCGGCGCGGCGCGCACCGCCGTGCGCCGGCCCACCGTTGCGCGCGGCCTGCCCGCGCGTCTCAGCCGCGCGAGACCGGCTGAGATACCGCTGAGACGACCGTCTCACGCCGCGCGCGTGCTGCGATGCAATGTGATCCGCGCAAGCGGATGTGCTACAAGAACATCGAATTCCCCGCCGTACGGAACCGGAGCCGATCATGCCCTACGCAGTCCCCCAGGCCCAGCACGCCGACCGTGTGCTCGGCGCGCTCGCCGGACGCCTGCCCGCGCCGGCCGATTCCGCGCGTCTCGTGTCGTCGTGGCAGCGCTCGCTCGAGCGCTACGCGCTCGACCCGGCGTCGTCGATCGGCCCGCGCGTGCTGACCGCGGCCGAGCTGCGCGAGGTGCGCGACAAGGAGGAGGCCTTCCTGCGCGCATCGGGCCAGTGCCTGACACGCCTGCACGACATGATTCGCGTCGCCGACTACTGCGTGATGCTGACCGACGCGCACGGCGTGACGATCGATTACCGGATCGACCGCGAACGTCGCAACGACTTCCGTCATGCGGGGCTGCACATCGGCTCGTGCTGGTCGGAAAGCGAGGAAGGCACCTGCGGCGTCGCGAGCGTGCTGACCGATCTCGCGCCGATCACCGTGCACAAGACCGACCACTTCCGCGCGGCGTTCACCACGCTCACCTGCAGCGCGGCCCCGATCTTCGCGCCGGGCGGCGAACTGATCGGCGTGCTCGATGCGTCGGCCGTCCAGTCGCCGGACGGCCGCGACAGCCAGCGTCTCGTGTACCAGCTCGTGCGACAGAGCGCGGCGCTGATCGAGGATGGCTACTTCGTGCACAGCACCGCGCAGCACTGGATATTGTTCGGGCATCCGAATCGTCACTACGTCGAGGCGCAGCCCGAATGGCTGATCGCGTTCGACGAATGCGGCAATATCGTCGCCGCGAACCGGACGGCGCGCGACGCGCTGCCGGCGCTGCGCGAACCGCGCCATATCGACGAGATCTTCGATGCGACCGAGATGCCGCTGCGCGACGCCGCGCGGCTCGATGCGATCGTCGCGCTGCGGCTGCGCGCGACCGGCGCCCCGCTCTACGCACGGCTGCGCGCGCCGCTACGGCGCGCCGGCCGCGAAACCGGCACGGCACGAGCCGCCCCGGCATCGCGCCGCCCCGGCACCGCGCAGCGCCACGTCGGCGCGCTGACGCCGTTCCTGCACAGCAGCGACGCGCGGGTCGCGCAGCAGGCCGAACTCGCGCTGCGTGTCGCGAGCAAGCGGCTGCCGATTCTCGTGCTCGGCGAAACCGGCGCGGGCAAGGAAGTGTTCGCCCGCGCGATCCACGACGCCGGTGCGCGACGCACACGGCCGTTCGTCGCGGTCAACTGCGGCGCGCTGCCCGAGGCGCTGATCGAAAGCGAGCTGTTCGGCTATGCGGCCGGTGCGTTCACCGGTGCGCGCAAGCACGGCGCGCGCGGCAAGATCGCGCTCGCCGACGGCGGCACGCTGTTCCTCGACGAAATCGGCGACATGCCGCTCACGCTGCAGACGCGCCTGCTGCGCGTGCTCGCCGACGGCGAGGTCGTCCCGCTCGGCAGCGATACGCCGGTGCGCGTCGATCTCGACGTGATCTGCGCGACGCACCGCGATCTCGCGCGGATGGTGGCCGACGGCACGTTCCGCGAGGATCTGTATTACCGGCTGAGCGGCGCGACGTTCGAACTGCCGCCGCTGCGCGAGCGCGCGGACGTGCGCGACGTGATCGCCGCGGTGTTCGCCGAGGAAGCGCAGGCGACCGGCCATGTGCTCACGCTCGACGCGACGCTCGCCGAGCAGCTCGCCGCGTATCCGTGGCCCGGCAACGTGCGGCAGCTGCGCAACGTGCTGCGCTATGCGTGCGCGGTGTGCGACGCCGCACGCGTGACGCGGCGCGACCTGCCCGCCGATCTCGCCGCGCAGCTCGGTGCGGGCCCGGCCGGCGCGCTGCCGGACGACGAACGCGGCTGCATCGTCGCGGCGCTCACCGCGCATCGCTGGCGGCCGGACGCTGCCGCGCAGGCGCTCGGCATCTCGCGCGCGACGTTGTACCGGCGGATCGCGAAACACCGGATCGTCGCGCCGCACCGCCTCTGAAGCATTGGGCTCGCGCGATGCGTCGGCACGCGTCGCGTCACGCGGCGCGCGCGCCCGCTTCGGTCGTGCCGGCGTCCCGACCGGCCGCTTCATCGCGCCGCGTGAACACCTCGTGCGCGGCGAACAACGCGTTGAGGGCGGCCGGAAAACCCGCGTAGACGGCCATCTGCATGAACACCTCGACGATCTCGTCGCGCGTGCAGCCGACGTTCAGCGCCGCCTCGACATGCACCTTCAGTTGCGGCTGCGCGTTGCCGAGCGCGGCCAGCGCGGCGATCGTCGCGATCTCGCGCGCTTTCAGGTCGAGCTGCGGCCGGCTGTAGATGTCGCCGAAACCGAATTCGACGATCAGCCGCCCGAAGTCCGGCGCGATCGGCGCAAGCGACGCGATCACGCGTTCGCCTACTTCGCCGTCGATTTCCTTCAGCTTGTTCCAGCCGCGCGCATAGCGATCTTCAACGAGTCGTTCCATGGTGTCCGTCCTGTTCCGAGAATGAGTGAGTAGGGTTCGCCCGTCGTTCCGTCTCGCGTTCCTGCGTCTCGTAGTACGTGATCTTGTCGCCGATCGCGTCGAGGCTTGCCTGCAACTCCGCGATATGCGCGCGCACCGCGTCGCGATGCGCGACCAGCAAGTCCCGCCGCGCACCGAACGTCGACTCGCCTTGCGCACGCAGCGCCGCGAACTGCTGCATCTGCGCGATCGGCATGCCGGTCGCCTTCAGGCGCATCACGAAGCCCAGCCAGTCAAGATCGGCCGGCGCGTAGAGCCGGTGCCCGGCCGCCGTGCGCGAAATCGCGCGCAGCAGGCCGGCCTGCTCGTAATACCGCAGCGTATGCGTCGACACGCCGGTCAGTTCGGCGACTTGCCCGATCGTGAGCGGACCGGCGGTGGAGGATCTGGATACGGTTTTCGACATGGCAGGAACAAGGTTAGGAGTTAGAGTTCACTCTAAGTCAAGCGTTGTCGCACGGCCAAGTGCGGCAATCCGAAAGCACCGCCGCAGACACCGTAAAGAATGGTCAAAACCACCGCCCGACACGGCTTTCCGTCTTTACAGCGACGCAAGCCTTCAGCAAGATTCGGTCAGCCTGTCTCAAAAAGGGCACGCATTTGTCCTATGCTTAACGGCGACGCCCGGCCAGGCCTCGCCCCGCCGTCCGTTGCAACAGCCATTCATCCGTCAGAACCAGGGAGCCTTTGCCATGCTGAAAAAGCTGCTGATGCTGTTCGTCGCGCTATCGCTGTCGCTTGCCGCCGGCCTCGCCGCGGCCGTCGAAGTCAACACGGCCGACCAGGCCGCGCTCGAATCGGTGAAGGGCCTCGGCCCCGTGAAGTCGAAGGCGATCATCGACGAACGCACCAAGAATGGCCCGTTCAAGGACGCGGACGATCTCGCGAACCGCGTGAAGGGTCTCGGCACGAAGTCGGTCGGGCATCTCGAGGAAAACGGCCTGACGATCGGCGGCTCGTCGACGCCGCCGAAGGGCGTGAAGCTGTCGAAGCCGGCCGCGACGACCTCGTCGACCACGTCGGCCACGACGCCGGCAGGCACCGCTCCGACGTCGACGACCGCGACGGCCGGCACGACGGCTGCGGCACCTGCACCGGCCGCGAGCGCTCCGGAAGCGGCGACCAAGCCGGCCAAGGGCAAGCGCGCCTCGAAAAAGGACAAGGCGGCCGCTGCCGCGGCGGCCTCCGCCGACGCGGGCGCGGGCGCGGGCGCGAACGCGCCGGCCGCAGCGTCGTCCACGAAGGCGACGAAGGGTTCGAAGAAGAAGAGCAAGAAGGACAAGGCAGCCTCCGCCGCCGCGGCGTCGGGCGCCTGATGTGCGCCGCGTGCGCGATGGCGTGCGCGCGGCATTCGATCAACGGGCGCCGTCGTCACGGCGCCCTTTTCAGTAAAGGTGAAGAACCATGGGTCTCCTCGATATCGTTGGCGGTCTGCTCGGCGGCCAGGCCGGCGGCAACTCGCAAAGCGCGCTGATCGCGACCGCGCTCGAATTCATCAACAACCAGCCGGGCGGGCTGAACGGCCTGATCGAGAAGTTCCAGAAAGGCGGCGCCGGCGACGTGATCGGCTCGTGGGTCGGCACCGGCGAAAACCAGCCGATCTCGCCCGACACGCTGCAGAACGTGCTCGGCTCGGACGTCGTCGGTTCGCTCGCCAGCAAGATCGGCATCGATCCGGGCCAGGCCTCGTCGATCCTCGCGCAGGTGCTGCCGCACGTCGTCAACAGCGCGACGCCGAACGGCGAAGTGCCGGCCGGCGGCCAGATCGACACGTCGAACGTGCTGGGCACGCTCACGCAGCTCGCCGGCATGTTCGGCGGCAACAAGCAGGCCTGAGCCGCGCCGGCTGACGGCCTCGTCGGCGGTTTCGGCCGCCCCATATGCAAACACCCCGCCTGAGCGGGGTGTTTGTTTTTGCGTGCCCGGCGCGAACCGGACACGCGGCCGATTGCCGGCGATCAGTGCACGACGCGGTCGAACACGAACTGGCCGTCGTTGACGTCGACCGGGATCACGTCCTTCGGACCGAAGCGGCCCGCGAGGATCAGCTTCGCGACCGGGTTCTCGATCTCCTGCTGGATCGCGCGCTTCAGCGGCCGCGCGCCGAACACCGGATCGTAGCCGACCTTCGCGATCTGCTCGAGCGCCGCCGGCGACACGTCGAGCGCCATGTCGAGCTTCGCGAGCCGGTCGTGCAGGCGCGCGAGCTGGATCTTCGCGATCGACTCGATGTTGCTGCGATCGAGCGCGTGGAACACGACGACGTCGTCGATCCGGTTCAGGAACTCCGGACGGAAGTGCTGCTTCACTTCGAGCCACACGGCGTCCTTGATCTCTTCCTGCGGCGAACCCGTCATCGCCTGGATCACCTGCGAGCCGAGGTTCGACGTCATCACGATCACCGTGTTCTTGAAGTCGACCGTACGCCCCTGCCCGTCGGTCATGCGGCCGTCGTCGAGCACCTGCAGCAGCACGTTGAACACGTCCGGATGCGCCTTCTCGATCTCGTCGAGCAGGATCACGCTGTACGGCTTGCGGCGCACGGCTTCCGTCAGGTAGCCGCCTTCCTCGTAGCCGACGTAGCCCGGCGGCGCGCCGATCAGCCGCGCGACGCTGTGCTTCTCCATGAACTCGCTCATGTCGATGCGGATCAGGTGCTCTTCGGAATCGAACAGGAACGACGCCAGCGCCTTGCACAGCTCGGTCTTGCCGACCCCCGTCGGGCCGAGGAACAGGAACGAGCCGTACGGACGGTTCGGATCGGCGAGACCCGCGCGCGAACGACGGATCGCATCCGCGACCGCGCTGATCGCCTCGTCCTGGCCGACCACGCGCTCGTGCAGCTTCTCCTCGATGTGCAGCAGCTTCTCGCGTTCGCCCTGCATCATCCGCGACACCGGAATCCCGGTTGCGCGCGACACGACTTCCGCGATTTCTTCGGCGCCGACCTGCGTGCGGAGCAGCCGCGGACGCGTCGGGTTGTGCTGCTCCTGCTCTTCGGCCTGCGTGACCTGCTTCAGTCGCGACTCGAGTTGCGGCAGCTTGCCGTACTGCAGCTCGGCGACCTTCTCCAGCTTGCCTTCCCGCTGCAGACGCGCGATGTCGGCGCGCACCTTCTCGATCTCTTCCTTGAGCTGCGCGCTGCCCTGCACCGCGGCCTTCTCGGCGGTCCAGATCTCTTCCAGGTCAGCATATTCGCGGCCGAGCCGCTCGATCTCTTCCTCGATCAGCTGCAGGCGCTTCTGCGACGCTTCGTCCTGCTCCTTCTTCACGGCCTCGCGCTCGATCTTCAGCTGGATCAGCCGGCGATCGAGCTTGTCCATCTCTTCGGGCTTCGAATCGATTTCCATCTTGATCTTCGACGCAGCCTCGTCGATCAGGTCGATTGCCTTGTCCGGCAGGAAACGATCGGTGATGTAGCGATGCGACAGCTCGGCCGCGGCGACGATCGCCGGGTCGGTGATGTCGACGCCGTGGTGCAGTTCGTACTTCTCCTGCAGCCCGCGCAGGATCGCGATCGTCGCCTCGACGCTCGGCTCGTCGACGAGCACCTTCTGGAAGCGGCGCTCGAGCGCGGCATCCTTCTCGATGTACTTGCGGTATTCGTCGAGCGTGGTCGCGCCGATGCAGTGCAGCTCGCCGCGCGACAGCGCCGGCTTCAGCATGTTGCCCGCGTCCATCGCGCCTTCGGCCTTGCCGGCACCGACCATCGTGTGAATCTCGTCGATGAACACGATCGTCTGGCCTTCGTCCTTCGCGATGTCGTTGAGCACGGCCTTCAGGCGCTCCTCGAACTCGCCGCGATACTTCGCGCCGGCGAGCAGCGCGGCCATGTCGAGCGACAGCACGCGCTTGCCCTTCAGCGTCTCCGGCACTTCGCCGTTGACGATCCGCTGCGCGAGCCCTTCGACGATCGCGGTCTTGCCGACGCCCGGCTCGCCGATCAGCACCGGGTTGTTCTTGGTGCGGCGCTGCAGGATCTGGATCGAACGGCGGATTTCGTCGTCGCGGCCGATCACCGGATCGAGCTTGCCCGCGCGGGCGCGCTCGGTCAGGTCGACCGTGTATTTCTTCAGCGCCTCGCGCTGGCTTTCCGCGTCCTGGCTGTGCACCTGCGAGCCGCCGCGCACCGCGGCGATCGCGGCTTCGAGCGCCTTGCGCGTGAGGCCGTGCTGGCGGGCCAGCTTGCCGGCTTCGCCCTTGTCGTCGGACACGGCGAGCAGGAACATCTCGCTCGCGATGAACGTGTCGTTGAGCTTCTGCGCTTCCTTGTCGGCCTGGTTCAGCAGCCCGGCCAGCTCCCGGCCGATCTGGATGTCGCCGCCCGTGCCCGTCACTTGCGGCAGGCGCGAAATGGCTTCGTTCAGCGCGCCTTGCAGCGCCTGCACGTGAACGCCCGCGCGCGACATCAGCGAGCGGGCGGAGCCGTCCTGCTGCGCGACCAGCGCCGCCAGCACGTGAACGGGTTCGATGTATTGATTGTCGCGGCCTGCCGCGAGGCTTTGCGCGTCAGAGAGTGCTTCCTGGAACTTGGTGGTGAGCTTGTCGATTCTCATTTGGTGAGACCTCCAATTTTCGATTAACACCAAGATGAGGATGGTTATACGGGTTTCAAGCGGAATTCGGGTTGATTCAACGCAAAAATCGCCGGGCGGCGACCCGCCGGCCTGTGGGCGGGCCGCAGCGCGGACGGCGGGGATGGCGCCGGCGTGTCAGTCGCCCCTCGACGACGATTCGGCGGCCGCCGGCGCGTCATCCCCGGACGATTCGGCGCGCACCCGCGCGATCGGACGAATGCCCAGCAGCGCGGCGAGCGGCGACGCGGGCACGCTCAGCTCGCCGAGCGTGTGGCGGTCGAGCTCGGCGAAGAATGCGTCGCGCGCGGCCGCCAGCACACCTTTCAGGCGGCACTGCGGCTCGATCACGCAGCCGCGCGCCTCGTCGCCGTCGGCCACGAAGCAGCCGACCAGCGCGAAATCGTTTTCGGTCGCGCGCACCACCTGGCCGACCGTCAGCTTCAGCGATTCGGGGAACAGCCGCAGCCCGCCGTTGCGGCCGCGCACGGTGTCGACCCAGCCGAGCTCGCCGAGCTGCTGCACGACTTTCATCAGATGGTTCTTCGAGATGTCGTAGGCGTCCGAGATCTCCTGGATCGTCGCGAGCCCCTCGCCGCGCACGGCGAGATACAACATGACGCGCAGCGAGTAGTCGGTGTAGTCGGTGAGTCTCATGAGCAGATACGGAAAATCGTCGATCGTGCCCCGCTCGGGCGAAGCGGGTCGATCGGAACGCGCGCGGGGGCGGCTGTCGAGGCCACCCACGACGCCGGGTTGCCGGGACGGCCTGCGCGCAATAAGATGCATGAAATTTGCGCATTTTTCAGGCAGGGGTGGACGCTATTTTGCGTCAAAATCCCGTCGGCGTCCTGCGCGTTGCCCGCGCCATCGTTCCGCCGACACGTCACCGATACCCTGAATTTCCCGGCCCTTTTTTGCCATGACCGCCCTGCCCGCCACGCCCGATACCGCTCCGGCCCGCCTGCGCGACGCCGAACCGACCGAAGACAACATCCGCGACCTCGTGTACGCGTTCTACGACCGCGTGCGCGCCGATCCGCTGCTGGGCCCCGTGTTCGACGCGAAGCTGGACGGCCGCTGGGACGACCATCTGCCGAAGATGGTGAGCTTCTGGTCGAGCCTCGTGCTCGGCACCAAGAGCTATCGCGGCAACGTGCAGCAGGCGCACCAGCCGCTCGACGGGATCGAGCCCGCGCATTTCAGCCGCTGGCTGTCGCTGTTCCTGAAGACCGTCGAGGGGCGCTACACGCCGCCCGCGGCCATCCGCTTCATGGAGCCCGCGCTGCGGATCGCGCAGAGCCTGCAGTTGAGCCGCTTCGGCTGGGATTACCCGATTCCGCCCGAGCAGCAGGCGCTGCTCGACGCGATCGCGCCGCGCCGCCGCGACACGGGCGACGATCCGCATGCGCTGCCGTCACGCGCCCGCGGCGAGCCGTTTCCGACGAGGATCATCGGACGCGGCACGGATCCGGACGCCTGACACGACGATTCGCTGCGCTCGAACCCTCGAGCGCCTGCGGCACATCGCCGCACAATGCGAACGCCGCGCTCAACGCGGCGTGTTACCCGATTCGACGCCCCAGCGCGCGAGCGCCGCATCGTCGGTACTGCGGGCATCGACCCAGCGCTCGCCGTCCGGCGTTGTTTCCTTCTTCCAGAACGGCGCCTCGGTCTTCAGGTAGTCCATCACGAATTCGCAAGACGCGAACGCGTCGCCGCGATGCGACGCGACCGTCGCGACCATCACGATCTGGTCGAGCGGCAGCAGCCGGCCGACGCGGTGCACGATCGCGACGTCGATCCCGGGCCAGCGCCGGCCGGCCTCGGCGGCGATCTTCTCGAGCGCCTTCTCGGTCATCCCCGGATAGTGCTCGAGTTCCATCGCGGCGACCGAATCGCCTTCGTTCAGGTCGCGCACGGTGCCGACGAAGCATGCGACCGCGCCGATCTTCGGGTTGCGCGCGCGCAGTGCCGCGACTTCGGTGTTCAGGTCGAAGTCGTCGGTCTGGATTCGTATCGTTGCCATCATCTGCCTCTGTCGACCAGAGTTAGCGCTTTAGCGCTTACTCGGGTCCCATGCTTCGCGGTCGACCAGAGTTGGCGCTTTAGCGCTTACTCTGCTCCCATGCTTTGCGGTCGACCAGAGTTAGAGCGCTTTAGCGCCTACTCTGCTCCCATCCAAAGCTCAACCGCCCGTCACCGGCGGAAAGAACGCGACCTCGCAACCGTCGGTGAGCCGCGTATCGGGATCGGTCATCTCGTGATTGCATGCCATGCGCAACGCGCGCCCTTCGGCGAGCGTTTCGGCCCACGCGCCGCCGCGCAGGCGCAGCCACGCGCGCACGTCGCCGACGGTCGTCACGCCGTCCGGCACGTCGGCCTGCTCGTCGGACACGCCCAGCGCCTCGCGCACGCTTGCAAAGAATTTCAGCTGAATCTTCATAAGTCGGGAAGCCGTCGTATTACGACAGCAATTCGGAAAACGGAATGAAACGCACGGTCTCGCCCGCGCTGATCGCGTGCTGCGGCGGATTGTCGATCAGTCCGTCGCCCCAGACCGTCGACGTCAGCACCGCCGAGCTCTGGTTCGGGAACAGGTCGAGGCCGCCGGCCGCGTTGACGCGCGCGCGCAGGAATTCGTTGCGCCGGTCGCCCTTGCCTTGCGAGAAGTCCGCGCGCAGCGACAGCGCGCGCGGCGTGACGTCGCGCACGCCGGACAGGCGCAGCAGGAACGGCCGTACGAACAGCAGGAACGTGACGAAGCTCGACACGGGGTTGCCCGGCAGCCCGATGAAATGCGCGTCGGGACGCGCGTCGCCGCGGCGCACCGCGCCGAACGCGAGCGGCTTGCCCGGCTTCATCGCGATCTGCCACAGCGCGAGCCGCCCTTCGGCCTCGACGGCCGGCTTCACGTGATCCTCGTCGCCGACCGATACGCCGCCGCTTGTCAGGATCACGTCGTGATCGCGCGCGGCCTCGCGCAGCGTGTCGCGGGTCGCCGCGAGCGAGTCGGGCACGATCCCGTAATCGGTCACGTGGCAACCGAGCCGCTCGAGCAGCCCGCGCAGCGTGAAGCGGTTCGAGTTGTAGATCGCGCCGGGCTTCAGCGGCTCGCCCGGCATCGTCAGTTCGTCGCCGGTGAAGAACACCGCGACGCGAATCCGCCGCGCGACCGACAGCTGCGCGCAGCCGACCGACGCGGCCAGCCCGAGCGCCTGCGGCGTGAGCCGCGTGCCGGACGGCAGGATCACCGAACCCTGGCGGATGTCCGCGCCCTGCGCGGTGATCCATTCACCGGCCTTCGGCGTGTGCAGGATCTCGACCGCATCGCCGTCGGCCGACGTCTGTTCCTGCATCACGACGGCGTCGGCGCCGGGCGGCACCGTCGCGCCGGTGAAGATCCGCGCGGCCGTGCCCGCCGCGAGCGGCGCGGCCGGATGGCCGGCCGGAATCCGCTGCGACACCGGCAGGCGCCGCTCGCCGTGCAGCAGGTCGGCGACGCGCACCGCGTAGCCGTCCATCGCGCTCGTATGCATCGGCGGCACGTCGAGCGGCGAACTCACGTCGGCCGCCAGCACGCGGCCGAGCGCGTCGAGCGTGGCGACGGTTTCGGCGCCGGGCAACGGCTTCGCGGCTTCGAGCAGCGCGGCGAGCGCCTCGGCGGTCGACAGCATCGGCGCGCGCGGCGCCGCGGGATTCGGATTCGACATCGATGGAATCGGGGAAACGTTGGAGTCAATACGTCATTGTAGCGACGCCGTCGCGCCCACGCGCGATATGCCGGACATGCGGCAACTGTGATCGGCGCGAACACGCGGCACTGGCACTCGTTTCGATTTACTTGTTTCGATTCGCGCGCCGTCGGACGGCGCGCCCGTGCGCGGCCGCGGCCCAACCCAAACAAAACGGCCGGAACCCCGATCCGTGCGACGAATCGGCATTCCGGCCGTGCTGCGCCGACGGGCTTGCGACCCCGCGGCACGGTGCTACCCCGGTGCTACGTCATGCGCCCGTATGCGCGACGATGAAGTCCTTCACCTGCTGCGCGTCGGCCTTCACGACCTCGAAACGCTGCGGCAGCGCCTCGAGCCCGTCGAATGCAGCCGGCCGCTCGGCCTCGCGATCGAGCGCTTCGCGGATCGTCTCGCCGAACTTGATCGGCTGGGCCGTCTCGAGCACGACCATCGGCACGCCCGCGTCGAGATGCTCGCGCGCGACCTTCACGCCGTCGGCCGTGTGCGTATCGATCATCGTGTCGTAGCGCGAGAACACGTCGCGGATCGTCGCGATACGGTCCGTGTGGCTGCTGCGGCCCGACACGAAGCCGAACTCGGCGACGCGCGCGAAATCGCCGCTCGCCGCGAGATCGAAACCGCCCTTCTCCTCGACGTCGCGGAACAGCTGCATCACGCGGGCCGGATCGCGGCCGAGCAGGTCGAACACGAAGCGCTCGAAGTTCGATGCCTTCGAGATGTCCATGCTCGGGCTGCTCGTGTGATAGGTGTTTTCCGCGCTGCGCACGCGGTATGCGCCGGTGCGGAAGAACTCGTCGAGCACGTCGTTCTCGTTGGTCGCGACCACGAGCTTCGCGATGGGCAGGCCCATCATCCGCGCGATGTGACCCGCGCAGACGTTGCCGAAGTTGCCCGACGGCACCGTAAACGACACGCGCTCGTCGTTCGACGTCGTCGCCGCGAAATAGCCCTTGAAGTAGTACACGACCTGCGCGACGACGCGCGCCCAGTTGATCGAGTTGACCGTGCCGATCTTCTGCTGCGCCTTGAACGCGTGATCGTTCGAGACAGCCTTCACGATGTCCTGGCAGTCGTCGAACACGCCTTCGACCGCGAGGTTGAAGATGTTCGGATCCTGCAGGCTGAACATCTGGGCGGTCTGGAACGCGCTCATCTTCTTGTGCGGCGACAGCATGAACACGCGCACGCCTGCCTTGCCGCGCATCGCGTACTCGGCCGCGCTGCCGGTGTCGCCCGACGTCGCGCCGAGGATGTTCAGCGCTTCGCCGTGCTTCGCGAGCGTGTACTCGAACAGGTTGCCGAGCAGCTGCATCGCCATGTCCTTGAACGCGAGCGTCGGGCCGTTCGACAGTTCGAGCAGCGACAGCGCCGCGCCGTTCTCGGTGCCGAGCGTCTTCAGCGGCGTGATGTCGGACGCGTTCTCACCGTGGCGCGTGTTGCTGTATACGGCGGCCGTATAGGTGCGGCGCGTGATCGCGCGCAGGTCGTCGGCCGGCACGTCGTCGCAGAACTTCGACAGGATCTCGAACGCGAGATCCGCGTACGGCAGCGTGCGCCAGCGCGCAAGTTCGTCGGCCGACACCTGCGGGTATTCGGCCGGCAGGTACAGCCCGCCGTCCTTCGCAAGGCCGCCGAGCAGGATGTCGGAGAACGTGTGGCGCTCGCCGATGCCGGCGCCGCGCGTGGAGATGTAGTTCATGTCGTTCCTGGTCCTCAGTTCAGCGCTTCCATGCGCAGCTTCGTCACCTTCGAGACCACCGTCGCGAGGTTTTCGATCTGCGCGATCGCCGCGTTCACGTGCTTCTCGAGCGTCTCGTGCGTGATCAGGATGATGTCGGTTTCGCCGTTCGCGTCGTCGACCTGCTCCGATTCCTTCTGCAGCAGCGCGTCGATCGAGATGCCCGTGGCGGCGAGGATGCGCGTGATGTCCGCGAGCACGCCGGTCTGGTCGGCCACGCGCAGGCGCAGGTAGTAGCCGCTCGTCACTTCCTCGATCGGCAGGATCGGCGTGTTCGACAGGCTGTCCGGCTGGAACGCGAGATGCGGCACGCGATGCTCTGGGTCGGCCGTGTGCAGGCGCGTGACGTCGACGAGATCCGCGACGACCGCCGACGCGGTCGGTTCCGCGCCCGCGCCCTTGCCGTAGTACAGCGTCGTGCCGACCGCGTCGCCGTGCACGACGACCGCGTTCATCGCGCCCTCGACGTTCGCGAGCAGGCGCTTCTCCGGAATCAGCGTCGGGTGCACGCGCAGCTCGATGCCGTTTTCGGCGCGGCGCGCGATGCCGAGCAGCTTGATCCGGTAGCCGAGCTCTTCCGCGTAGCGGATGTCGGTCGCGTCGAGCTTGCTGATGCCTTCGACGTAGGCACGGTCGAACTGGACCGGCACGCCGAACGCGATCGCGCTCATGATGGTCGCCTTGTGCGCGGCGTCGACGCCTTCGATGTCGAAGGTCGGATCGGCTTCCGCATAGCCGAGCTCCTGCGCGGCCTTCAGCGCGGTCGCGAAGTCGAGGCCGCGGTCACGCATTTCCGACAGGATGTAGTTCGTCGTGCCGTTGATGATGCCGGCGATGTACTGGATGCGATTCGCGGTCAGGCCTTCGCGCAGCGCCTTGATGATCGGGATGCCGCCGGCGACGGCCGCCTCGAACGCCACCATCACGCCCTTCTCGCGCGCGGCCTCGAAGATCTCGGTGCCGTGTACCGCGAGCAGCGCCTTGTTCGCCGTCACGACGTGCTTGCCGTTCGCGATCGCGCGCAGCACGAGCTCGCGTGCGATGCCCGTGCCGCCGATCATCTCGGCGATGATCGAGATCGACGGATCGTCGACGACCGCGTTGAAATCGTCGGTGATCTGCGCGGCGCCGGCGTTACCGCCGAGCGCGGCCTGCGCCTTGGCCGGATTGCGCACGGCAATGCGCGCGATCTCGATGCCGCGCCCCGCGCGTCGCTTGATTTCTTCCTGGTTGCGGTGCAGCACCGTGAAGGTGCCGCTGCCGACGGTGCCGAAGCCCAACAGGCCAACTTTGATCGGTTCCATGCTGCGTGTGATCGATGAGTAAGAATTGAATGAATGCCGGGGGACGCTGTCCGCTCAGACCGAATGACGCTTGCGGTAGCCGTCGAGGAAGCGCGCGATCCGGTTGATCGAATCGGTCAGGTCGTCGAGGTTCGGCAGGAAGACCACGCGGAAGTGATCCGGCGCCGCCCAGTTGAAGCCCGTCCCCTGCACGAGCAGCACGCGTTCCTCGAGCAACAGGTCGAGGATGAACTGCTGGTCGTTCTGGATCGGATAAAGCTTCGGATCGAGGCGCGGGAACATGTACAGCGCGGCCTGTGGCTTCACGCAGGTCACGCCGGGAATCGACGTGAGCATGTCGTACGCGAGCTCGCGCTGCTTGAAGAGGCGCCCGCTCGGCACGATCAGCTCGTTGATGCTCTGGTAGCCGCCGAGCGCGGTCTGGATCGCGAACTGCCCGGGCACGTTCGCGCACAGGCGCATCGACGACAGGATCCCGAGGCCTTCCAGGTAATCCTTCGCGCGCCGGCGGTTGTCGCCGCCGAGGCCCGACACGGCCATCCAGCCCGCGCGGTAGCCGCACGAGCGATAGCTTTTCGACAGGCTGTTGAACGTGACGGTGATCACGTCTTCCGACAGCGAGCCCAGCGCCGTGTGCTCGAGCCCGTCGTAGACGATCTTGTCGTAGACCTCGTCGGCGAACACGATCAGCCCGTGCTGACGCGCGATCTCGAGCAATTCGAGCAGCAATTCGTCGGAATAAAGCGCGCCGGTCGGGTTGTTCGGGTTGATCACGACGATCGCCTTGGTGTTCGGCGTGATCTTGCGGCGGATGTCGTCGAGGTCGGGCATCCACGCGTTCTGCTCGTCGCACACGTAGTGCACGGGCGTGCCGCCCGACAGGCTCACGGCGGCCGTCCACAGCGGGTAGTCGGGCGCCGGCAGCAGCACTTCGTCGCCGTCGTTCAGCAGCGCCTGGGTCGCCATCACGATCAGCTCGGACGCGCCGTTGCCGATGTAGATGTCGTCGAGGCCGACACCGACGACGCCCTTTTGCTGCGTGTAGTGCATCACGGCCTTGCGGGCCGAGAACACGCCCTTCGAATCCGAATAGCCGGACGACGCCGGCAGGTTGCGGATCATGTCCTGGATGATTTCGTCCGGCGCGTCGAAACCGAACGGCGCGAGGTTGCCGATGTTCAGCTTGATGATGCGGTGGCCTTCTTCCTCGAGGCGCTTCGCGTGCTCGAGCACCGGGCCACGGATGTCGTAGCAGACGTTGAGCAGCTTGTTCGACTTCTGAATCGGTTTCACGACGACACGGTTCCTGGGTTGGCCTTGCGGCCGGGGGACGGGATCAAAACTGGAGAGCGGCTGGTCTATGCGCGCTGTCTAGACTGGGGAAAATGCGGGCAGTCGGACGCGGCTTGTGGCAACGCACGATGCAAGTGGCGCCCGGGGGCGACCAAAAAGTTATAATTTAGCGGATTTTGGCCAACTTTCGCAATGCACCATGGCCGCTCCGGGCCCGCGCCGTCAGGCGTCCCGCGTGCGCCGGTCGCGAAACGGCCGCCCGGGCCCGTGCGGCCCTTGCCAGACCTCCCCTCCACGGAACCGCGGAATACCGATTTGAAACTGCACCAGGACACGAGCGGCGCGCTCAACACCGTCACCGGCTACGGCCCCGATTATGTCGACGTCAACCTCCAACGCCACGAAGGGAGCGTCATCGTGCTGCCCGGCGCACCGGTGCGGGACTGGCCCGTGTCGTCGTTCGACGCGCTCGCGCCCGAGCATTTCGCGATGCTGCTCGACCCGGCCCCCGAACTCGTGATCTTCGGCAGCGGCGCGCGGCTGCGCTTCCCGCACCCCCGCCTCGTGGCCGCGCTGACGGCCAAGCGGATCGGCGTCGAGACGATGGATTTCCAGGCCGCCTGCCGGACCTACAACATCCTGATGGCCGAGGGCCGCAAAGTGGCCGCCGCGCTCTTAATTGAACGTTAATCCCCGATGCGGTAAAACTCGGGCCGGCACACCGGGTCGATCCCCGGATCATCACGCGGATCGGCAACCGGCAAGCCGGCCGCCGCCGGCGCGACCCGCCGGCGGCGCTTACAACAACCAACAGGCTGAAAATTCATGAACGATACGCCGTCGAGGCTACCGCTCAATCGCATCACGCTCGTCCTCCTGCTCGTCGCGCTCGCGATCGTCTGGTTCGCGCCGCTCGGGCTGCGCCACCTGATCCCGAGCGACGAAGGCCGCTACGCGGAAATGGCGCGGGAAATGTTCGTCACCGGCGACTGGATCACGCCGCGCTACAACGGCTACAAGTATTTCGAGAAGCCGCCGCTGCAGACCTGGCTGAACGCGCTGACGTTCGCCTGGTTCGGCATCGGCGAATGGCAGGCGCGCCTGTACACGGGCCTCGCCAGCTTCGCCGGCGTGCTGCTGGTCGGCTTCACGGGCGCGCGCCTGTTCAACCCGTTGTCCGGCTTGCTCGCGGCCGTCGTGCTCGCGTGCTCGCCGTACTGGAACCTGATGGGCCACTTCAACGCCCTCGACATGGGGCTCGCGTTCTGGATGGCGCTGTCGCTCTGCTCGCTGCTGCTCGCGCAGCGGCCCGGGCTGCCGGCGGGCGCGGTTCGCGGCTGGATGTGGGCGTGCTGGGCCGCGATGGCGTTCGCCGTGCTGTCCAAGGGCCTCGTCGGCCTGATCCTGCCCGGCGCCGTACTGGTGCTCTATACGCTGATCGCCCGCGACTGGGCACTGTGGAAGCGACTCTACCTGGTCAGCGGCCTCGTGATCTTCTTCGCGATCGTCACGCCGTGGTTCGTGCTCGTCCAGCAGCGCAACCCCGAGTTCTTCAATTTCTTCTTCATCGTCCAGCAGTTCCGCCGTTACCTGACCCCGGAGCAGAACCGCCCGGGCCCGTTCTACTATTTCGTGCCGGTACTGCTGGTCGGCTTCCTGCCGTGGCTGTCGGTCGCGTGGCAGAGCATCCGCCACGCGCTGCGCATGCCGCGCCAGCCGAACGGCTTCTCGCCGATGCTCGTGCTGCTGATCTGGAGCGCGTTCATCTTCCTGTTCTTCAGCACGTCGCACTCGAAACTGATCTCGTACGTGCTGCCGGTCGCGCCGGCGCTCGCGCTGATCATCGGCGCGTACCTGCCGCTGATGAACGCCGACCGGTTCCGCCGCCACCTGCTCGGCTACCTCGTGTTCTTCGTCGTCGCGGCGTTCGGGATCATCTTTCTCGCGTATCAGGGCGACGCCCGCACGCCGAACGCGCTGTATCGTGCGTTCCAGGTGTGGCTGTACGCGGGCCTCGCGGTCGCGGGCGCGCTGACGCTCGCGGCCGCCTGGCTGAACCGCCGCGTGGGCGTCGCGGCCGCGATCATCGCGTTCGGCGCCGCGTGGCTCGCGTTCGGCACGATCGGCGGCACCGGTCACGACGAATTCGGCCGCTACAGCTCGGGCGCGCTGCTCGCGCCCGCCGTGCGCGCCGAACTGGCGAAGCTGCCGCCCGACACGCCGTTCTACTCGATCGAGATGCTCGATCACACGTTCCCGTTCTATATGGGCCACACGACGATCATGGTCCAGCGCCAGGACGAGCTCGCATTCGGCATCTCGGTCGAGCCGGACAAGTGGATCCCGACCGTCGACCAATGGATCGAACGCTGGAAGCAGGACACCCATGCGCTCGCGATCATGCCGCCCGGCCAGTACGACACGCTGGTCAGGCAAGGCGTGCCGATGCGCGTGATCGCGCGCGACAACCGCCGCATGATCGTCGAGAAACCGCAATCGTAAGGACGCCCGCCGCATGAATCCCGTTTCGTTCGTCTGCATCATCACCGGCGTGATGCTCAACGCCTGTGCGCAACTTCTGCTGAAAGCCGGCGTCAACGCCGTTGGACACTTCGAATTCAGCCGTGCGAACATCCTGCCGGTCGGCCTGAAGATCGCGACCCAGCTGCCGATCATCGGCGGCCTCGGCTGCTACGTGCTGAGCGTCGTCGTCTGGATTGTCGGGCTGTCGCGGGTCGACGTGTCGATCGCCTACCCGATGCTGTCGCTCGGCTACGTGGTCAACGCGTTCGCCGCCTGGTACCTGTTCGGCGAGGTGCTGTCGGTCCAGCGGCTGGTCGGCATCGGCATCATCCTGATCGGCGTGCTCGTGCTCGCGCGCAGTTGAGCGCGCCCCGCCGGCCCGGCGGGCATTAAGCGTCCGCCTACAAAAAATCACGGTACGAATCCGGCAACCGGTGTTTAATGCCGGTTTCGGGCCGGATCGCCCGACCCCTTTATTACACGCCATTACAGGCAAAGTGTTCATGAGCCAGACTACCGCTCCGTTCCTGCCGTTCACCCGCCCCGAGATCGACGAGGAAACCATCCAGGGCGTCGTCGACGTGCTGCGCTCGGGCTGGATCACCACCGGCCCGCAGAGCCAGAAGTTCGAAGCCGCGCTGTCCGAGTACTGCGGCGGCCGTCCGGTCCGCGCGTTCAATTCGGGCACCTGCACGCTCGAGATCGGCCTGCGCATCGCGGGCGTCGGCCCCGGCGACGAGGTGATCACGACGCCGGCGTCGTGGGTGTCGACCAGCAACGTGATCCTCGAGACGGGCGCGACGCCCGTGTTCGCCGACATCGACCCCGTCACGCGCAACATCGACCTCGACAAGCTCGAGCAGGCGATCACGCCGCGCACGAAGGCGCTCATCCCGGTCTACCTGGCCGGCCTGCCGGTCGACATGGACCGCCTGTACGCGATTGCGCGCGCGCACAACCTGCGCGTGATCGAGGACGCCGCGCAGGCGCTCGGCTCGACGTGGCAAGGCAAGCGCATCGGCGCGATCGGCGACATCGTGTCGTTCAGCTTCCACGCGAACAAGAACCTGACGACGATCGAAGGCGGCGCGCTCGTGCTGAACAACGAGGACGAGGCGACGCTCGCGCAGAAGTACCGGCTGCAGGGCATCACGCGCACCGGCTTCGACGGGATGGACTGCGACGTGCTCGGCGGCAAGTACAACCTGACCGATGTCGCCGCGCGCGTCGGCCTCGGCCAGCTGCCGCACCTCGAGCGCTTCACCGCGCAGCGCCGCGCACTCGCGCGCGCGTATTTCGCCGCGCTCGACGGCGGTGCGGCCGTGCAGCTCGGGCTCGGCCTGCCCGTCGCCGATTTCGAGAACAGCAACTGGCACATGTTCCAGGTCACGCTGCCGCTCGACCGGCTGTCGATCTCGCGCGCCGATTTCATGGCGCAGATGAAGGAGCGCGGCATCGGCACGGGCGTCCACTACCCGGCCATCCATCTTTTCACGCTGTATCGTGCGCGCGGCTTCAAGGAGGGCATGTTCCCCCACGCCGAACGATACGGCGCATCGACCGTCACGCTGCCGCTCTTCACGCAGATGACGGAAGACGACGTGCGTCGCGTGGCCGACGCCATCAACCAGATTTGCGAACAATACGGAAAATAAGCGTACATGAATCACCTTGAAGCACGCGCCGGGCATCCGGGCGCCGCGAACCCGGAGGTATCGGTCATCATCCCCGTGTACAACGAGGAAGACGGCCTGGCCGCGCTGTTCGCGCGGCTCTACCCGGCACTCGACGCACTCGGCACGTCGTACGAAGTGATCCTGATCAACGACGGCAGCCGCGACCGCTCGGCCGCGATGCTGGCGGACCAGTTCCACGTGCGCCCCGACACGACGCGTGTCGTGCTGCTCAACGGCAACTACGGCCAGCACATGGCGATCCTCGCCGGCTTCGCGCAGTCGCGCGGCGAGATCGTCATCACGCTCGACGCCGACCTGCAGAACCCGCCCGAGGAAATCGGCAAGCTGATCGCGAAGATGCGCGAGGGCTACGACTACGTCGGCTCGATCCGCAAGCAGCGTCAGGACAGCCTGTGGCGCCGCAAGGCGTCGCAGATGATGAACCGGCTGCGCGAGCGCATCACCCGGATCAAGATGACCGACCAGGGCTGCATGCTGCGCGCGTACAGCCGCCGCATCATCGACACGATCAACGTGTGCGGCGAAGTCAACACGTTCATCCCCGCGCTGGCCTACACGTTCGCGCAGAAACCGACCGAAATCGAGGTCGCGCACGAGGAACGCTTCGCGGGCGAGTCGAAGTACTCGCTGTACAGCCTGATCCGGCTGAACTTCGACCTCGTGACGGGCTTCTCGGTCGTGCCGCTGCAGTGGCTGTCGTTCATCGGCGTGATCCTGTCGCTCGGCTCCGCCGCGCTGTTCGTGCTGCTGCTCGTGCGCCGCTTCATCGTCGGCGCGGAAGTGCAAGGCGTGTTCACGCTGTTCGCGATCACGTTCTTCCTGCTCGGCGTGATCATCTTCGCGCTCGGCCTGCTCGGCGAATACGTCGGCCGCATCTACCAGCAAGTGCGTGCACGGCCGCGCTACCTGATCCAGGCCGTTCTCGAACAGCACGACGGCATGCCGGCGGTGCCGGCCCCCGCGAGCCGCACGGGGACGTCGCAATGAAGCCGCGCGCCGTCGTCTTCGCGTATCACAACGTCGGCGTGCGCTGCCTGCAGGTGCTGCTGGCACGCGGCGTCGACGTCGCGCTCGTCGTCACCCACGAGGACAACCCGAACGAGAACATCTGGTTCGGCAGCGTCGCATCGGTGGCCGCCGAGCACGGGATCCCGGTCGTCACGCCGGCCGACCCCGCCGAGCCGGCACTGCGCCGCGCGGTATCCGACGCGCGGCCCGAGTTCATCTTCTCGTTCTACTACCGCCACATGCTGCCGGTGGACCTGCTCGCGATCGCTCCGCGCGGCGCGTACAACATGCACGGTTCGCTGCTGCCGAAATACCGGGGTCGGGTACCGACCAACTGGGCCGTGCTGAACGGCGAAACGGAAACCGGCGCGACTCTGCACGAGATGGCCGCGAAGCCCGATGCGGGCGCGATCATCGGCCAGACCGCCGTGCCGATCCTGCCGGACGACACGGCCGCGCAGGTGTTCGACAAGGTGACGGTCGCCGCCGAGCAGACGCTCTGGCGCGTGCTGCCCGCGCTGCTCGCGGGCGAGGCGCCGCACCTGCCGAACGATCTCGCGAACGGCAGCTACTACGGCGGGCGCAAGCCGGAGGACGGCCGCGTCGACTGGTCGAAGCCGGCCGCGCAGGTCTACAACCTGGTACGCGCGGTCGCGCCCCCGTATCCGGGCGCGTTCACCGACGTCGCCGGCACGCGTTTCGTGATCGCCCGCGCGCGCCTCGCGGCGCCCGGCAGCGCCGCCGCCGCGGCCGCAGCGGATTTGCCGCCCGGCCTGCACGTAAGCGATAATGCGCTATTCGGCGTCTGCGGCGACAGCCGCGCCCTATCCATTCTCGAGCTGTGGCAGCAGCGCGACGGCAGCGAAACCGTCGTGACGCCCGCGGAATTCGCGCAGTTCATTCATTCTTCCCGTCATTCATGAAAGCAAAAAAAGTCCTGATCCTGGGTGTGAACGGCTTCATCGGCCATCACCTGTCGAAGCGCATTCTTGAAACCACCGATTGGGAAGTGTTCGGCATGGACATGCAGACCGATCGGCTGGGCGACCTCGTCAACCACGAGCGGATGCACTTCTTCGAAGGCGACATCACGATCAACAAGGAGTGGGTCGAGTATCACGTGAAGAAGTGCGACGTGATCCTGCCGCTCGTCGCGATCGCGACGCCCGCGACCTACGTCCAGCAGCCGCTGCGCGTGTTCGAGCTCGACTTCGAGGCGAACTTGCCGATCGTGCGTTCGGCCGTCAAGTACGGCAAGCACCTCGTGTTCCCGTCGACCTCCGAGGTCTACGGCATGTGCTCGGACGAGCAGTTCGACCCGGATGCATCGGCGCTCACGTACGGCCCGATCAACAAGCCGCGCTGGATCTACGCCTGCTCGAAGCAGCTGATGGACCGCGTGATCTGGGGCTACGGGATGGAAGGCCTGAACTTCACGCTGTTCCGTCCGTTCAACTGGATCGGCCCGGGCCTCGACTCGATCTACACGCCGAAGGAAGGCAGCTCGCGCGTCGTCACGCAGTTCCTCGGCCACATCGTGCGCGGCGAGAACATCAGCCTCGTCGACGGCGGCTCGCAGAAGCGCGCGTTCACCGACATCGACGACGGCATCAGCGCGCTGATGAAGATCATCGACAACAAGAACGGCGTCGCATCGGGCAAGATCTACAACATCGGGAATCCGAAGAATAATTTCTCGGTTCGCGAACTCGCGCACAAGATGCTCGAACTGGCCGCCGAATACCCGGAATACGCCGGCTCCGCGAAGCAGGTGCAACTCGTCGAAACGACGTCGGGCGCCTACTACGGCGATGGCTACCAGGACGTGCAGAACCGCGTGCCGAAGATCGACAACACGATGCAGGAGCTCGCCTGGGCGCCGCAATCGACGTTCGACGACGCACTGCGCAAGATCTTCGAAGCGTATCGCGGCCATGTCGCCGATGCGCGCGCGCTGGTCGAGCAGCAGAACTGACGGGACGCTCGCTTGGCTCGTATCGTCCTCAAGATCGACGTCGACACGCTGCGCGGCACGCGCGAAGGCGTGCCGAACCTCGCGCGCATCTTCGACCGCTTCAGCGCGCGCGCGACCTTCCTCTTCAGCCTCGGGCCCGATCACACGGGCTGGGCGCTGCGGCGCGTGTTCCGCCCTGGCTTCCTGAAGAAGGTGTCGCGCACGTCGGTGGTCGAGCACTACGGCGTGAAACAGCTGATGTACGGGGTACTGCTGCCGGGCCCCGACATCGGCCGCCGCGCGATCGCCGACATGCGCGCGATCCACGAGGCCGGCTTCGAATGCGGGATCCATACGTGGGATCACGTGTACTGGCAGGACAACGTGCGCGTGCGCGATCGCGACTGGACCGCGCGTGAAATGCAGAAGAGCCATGCGCGCTTCGTCGACGTCTTCGGCGCGCCACCCGTCACGCACGGCGCGGCCGGCTGGCAGATGAACGACGCGGCGTTCGAGCAGATCGACGCGTGGGGGATGCGCTACGCATCCGACGGCCGCGGCCATTCGCCGTATCTGCCCGTGGTCGGCGGCCGCACGCTGTCGCACGTGCAGATGCCGACCACGCTGCCGACCCTCGACGAAGTGCTCGGCATCGACGGCATCGACACGCACAACGTCGCCGCGCACATCCTGAAGTTCACGGAAACCAATCCGCACGACCAGGTGTTCACGCTGCATGCGGAACTGGAAGGCCAGAAGCTCGCGCCGGTATTCGAGCAGCTGCTCGCCGGCTGGCGCGCACAGGGCCATACGTTTGCGACGATGGGCGACTACCACGCGACGCTGGACCGCGACTCGCTGCCATCGTACCCTGTCACATGGGGCGAGATTCCCGGCCGCTCCGGCGAGCTGATCGTCCAGCCCGACTGAGTTCGCGCGCACCCGCGCCGCCTGCCCTGCCCTTGCGGCGTGCCGCCGCGACGCCCCGCCGAACCGCGCCGCCCGAGCGGCGCCTTTCCATAACAACAGGAGAAACACGTGTCCGTCGAAGTTGACCGTCAAGTTCCCGATTTCACCGCACCGGCGACGGGTGGCGACATTTCGCTGTCCGACCTCAAGGGCAAGAAGCTCGTCCTGTATTTCTATCCGAAGGACAACACGCCGGGCTGCACCACCGAAGGCCTGCAGTTCCGCGATCTCTATCCGAAGTTCAAGAAGGCCGGCGCCGAAGTGATCGGCGTGTCGCGCGACAGCCTGCGCTCGCATGACAATTTCAAGGCGAAGCTCGAACTGCCGTTCCCGCTGATTTCCGATGCCGACGAGGCGCTGTGCGCGCTGTTCGATGTCATCAAGATGAAGAAAATGTATGGCAAGGAAGTGCGCGGAATCGAGCGTTCGACGTTCCTGATCGACGCCGACGGCGTGCTTCGCCAGGCATGGCGCGGCATCAAGGTGCCCGGTCACGTGGACGACGTGCTAAGTGCTGTACAAGCGCTTTGAGCCGCGTTATATTGGGCCGCAATGAATGCCAGTTCGCCCCATATTTCTCGTAGCTGCGCCGGTGCCCGTTGCGATGCTTTCCGGCACCTGACGCGCATCACGACGGTATCAGCCGAGCCGCATGTCCCGGTCCCCGGGGCAGCGGCTTTTTTTATGGACTGCGCGCCGGCTCTCGGTCCGGCCCCTCACCCCGTCAAGGAGCTGATCGACACTTAGGCGAACCGGCTAGACGAATTTCCTGTGCGCCACCGCGCGCAAACTGCATGCACCTTCCACGTCACGCAGGATGCGATCAGCGGCGCACGCCATGCGACACGATTCCTCCCGAGGGACACCATGCCTTTGCCTACTGCCCCCAGCAAGCTCGGCAGCCTGCTGCCGCCCGATGAATACAAGGCGAAAGCGCGGCCCGCGAAAGCCGCGAAGAAATCCGCCGAAGGGGACGCCTCCACAGCCGGAGAATATGGCCCGGCCAGCGTGGCCCAACCGATGACCGAAGCCGCGAACACGGCCGCGCCGCTGCGCGCCGTCGCGGCGTCGACGCAAGAAGCCGCTGGCACGCCCGCCCGCGGTCGCAAGACCAGACAGACGGCCGCGCTGCTGCAGCCGATGCCGGCGCCGGTCGAACCGGCGGCCCCCGCCGCCCCCGCCGCGCCGGTCGTCGCACGCAACGACAAGCCCGCGGCCGGCAAGCCGACCACCGCGAGCGCACGCGATGCCGGTGCCGCGACGAAGTCGCGCAGCCGCAAGCCGGCCGAGGCCGAATTGCAGAAGCTGTTCGTGCTCGACACGAACGTGCTGATGCACGACCCGAGCAGCCTCTTCCGCTTCGAGGAACACGACGTCTATCTGCCGATGATGACGCTCGAGGAACTCGACAACCACAAGAAGGGGATGTCCGAAGTCGCGCGCAACGCGCGCCAGGTGAGCCGCACGCTCGACGCGCTGGTCGCCGACGGTGGCCCGATCTCCGACGGCATTCCGCTGTCGCGTCTCGGCAGCCGCGAGGCGCTCGGCCGCCTCTACTTCCAGACCAGGCTCGCGGACATCGCACCGGTCGAAGGCCTGCCCGCAGGCAAGGCCGACAACCAGATCCTCGGCGTCGTGCGCGCGCTGCAGCGCGACCGGCCGGACCGCCAGGTCGTGCTGGTGTCGAAAGACATCAACATGCGCATCAAGGCGCATGCGCTCGGCCTGCCCGCGGAAGACTACTTCAACGACCAGGTCCTCGAGGACAAGGATCTCCTCTATAGCGGCGTGCGCGAATTGCCGCAGGACTTCTGGACGAAACACGCGAAGGGGATGGAGAGCTGGCAGGACACGAAGACGGGCACCACGTACTACCGCGTGACGGGCCCGCTCTGCGGGTCGATGCTCGTCAACGAGTTCGTCTATCTCGAGCCGCAGAACGGCGAGCCGACGTTCCACGCGATCGTGCGCGAGCTGAACGGCAAGACGGCGCTGCTGCAGACGCTGCGCGACTACAGCCACCACAAGAACAACGTGTGGGGCATCACCGCGCGCAACCGCGAGCAGAACTTCGCGCTGAACCTGCTGATGAACCCCGAGATCGACTTCGTCACGCTGCTCGGCCAGGCCGGCACCGGCAAGACGCTAGTCGCGCTCGCGGCCGGCCTCGCGCAGGTGCTCGACGACAAGCGCTACAACGAGATCATCGTGACGCGCGCGACCGTGCCCGTCGGCGAGGACATCGGTTTCCTGCCCGGCACCGAGGAAGAGAAGATGCAGCCGTGGATGGGTGCATTCGACGACAACCTCGAAGTGCTGCAGAAGACCGACGACGCAGCCGGCGAATGGGGCCGTGCGGCGACGCAGGAGCTGATCCGTTCGCGCCTGAAGGTGAAGAGCATGAACTTCATGCGCGGACGCACGTTCGTCGACAAGTACCTGATCATCGACGAAGCGCAGAACCTGACGCCGAAGCAGATGAAGACGCTCGTGACGCGCGCAGGCCCCGGCACGAAGATCGTGTGCCTCGGCAACATCGCGCAGATCGACACGCCTTACCTGACCGAAGGCAGCTCGGGCCTGACCTACGTCGTCGACCGCTTCAAGGGCTGGGGCCACAGCGGCCACGTGACGCTCGCGCGCGGCGAACGCTCGCGGCTCGCCGACTACGCGTCGGACATCCTGTAACGCGATACGCCGGCTGCCCGCCGGCCTCCGACGCCACGCGGCGCTCCGGTTTCCGGAGCGCCGTTTTCATTTTTGGGGTCGAAAACGTTGGTCATGCTTCGTTACGCAACAACCTCACTTACACGCGAAACTTCAAGTAAATTCTCAGGAATGGTTGCCTAAGCCCCGCCGGAACGTCTACCATCGGGTCTGTCTGTTGTCATACGATTCGCGAGCGCGCCGCGCTCGTCCGCCTTGTCATGCTTCGAATCTGGGTTCCCGTCGCCGTCGTTTCACTGCTCGCGGCCTGCTCCAGCGTGCCGCCGCAGTCGGCCTCGCGCACCTCCGGCATGAAGATCACGACGCCGCGCGCCTTCCCGGCACCCGCCAATTTCCCGAAATTCGTCGACCACAGCGTCGGCCAGGAAGAGATCTCCATCCAGGCGATGAGCCTCGTCGGCGTGCCGTACCGCTGGGGCGGCAACACGCCGACGAGCGGCTTCGACTGCAGCGGCCTGGTGCGCTACGTGATCGGCCGCGCGGCCGACGTGGACCTGCCGCGCACGACCGCCGACATGAGCAGCCGCGGCGTGTCGATCGACCCCGAACAGGTCGCGCCGGGCGACCTGATCTTCTTCAATACGACCGGACGCCCACATTCGCACGTCGGCATCTATGTCGGCAAGCTGCGTTTCGTCAACGCGCCGTCGACCGGCGGCACCGTGCGGCTCGACTACCTGACGAACCCGTACTGGGCCAAGCGCTTCGACGGCATTCGCCGCGTCGCGCCGCCGCGCGGTGCGCCCGGGCCGTTCGATGCGCCGACCTACGAGGCACGGCGCGATGTGCCGGCGGCAGCGCCTGTCGTCGCGGCAGCCGCGTCGCGACGGCCTGCCTCTGCGTATGCCGCGTCTCAGGCGGGCGTCGCGCCGTCGCCCGCGCCGGTCACGCAAGCCGCTCCGGTCGTGTCGACCGCGGCAGTTGCCCCGACGGCCGCGGCAATCGCCCCCGCCGCCGATCCGTACGAACCGCCGCCGCGCGTGCTGACCGCGCAGCAGCAGGCAACGTCCGTGAATGGCGACATGATCGCTACGACGGCGAATCCGGGGCCGGCAGGCCCCACCGAGACCGGCACGCAGATTCCGACCACCGCGCTGACGGCCGCCCAGGCTGCCGCGTTCGACGCGGAACCGCCGCCCGCGGCCGCCGCGCCGTCGCTGCGCGACACCGAGCCCGTGCAGGTGCTGCGGGCGTCGACGCAATCCGCACCGATCAGCCCGCGCACCGCCACCGCCGACGATCCGATCGCCCGCTTCGCGAACGGCAGTTACTGATCCACGTCATCCGCCGCAGCGCCGCCGCCCGTCGTCGCACTTTCCCGACCGCGCAAAGAAAATGCGCCGCAACCTTTCGGTGTGCGGCGCATTGCGCGTATCGATCCGGCAGCGTCGATATCAGAAGATCTGGTGCCCGAGCCACCATCCGCCGGCCGCGAACAGCGCGGCCGCCGGCAGCGTCAGCACCCACGCCCAGACGATGTTGCCGGCGACGCCCCAGCGGACGGCCGACAGCTTCTGCGTGGCGCCGACACCGACGATCGCACCGGTGATCGTGTGCGTGGTCGACACCGGAATGCCGAGGAACGACGCGATGAACAGCGTGATCGCCCCGCCGCTTTCGGCACAGAAACCGCCGACCGGCTTGAGCTTCGTGATCTTCTGGCCCATCGTGCGCACGATGCGCCAGCCGCCGAACAGCGTGCCGAGCCCCATCGACAGGTAGCACGCGCCGATCACCCACGCGGGCGGCGCATCGGACGTCGCCGACGCATAGCCCGACGCGATCAGCAGCATCCAGATGATGCCGATCGTCTTCTGTGCGTCGTTGCCGCCGTGGCCCAGGCTGTACAGGCCGGCCGACAGCAGCTGGAGCCGCCGGAAGCGCCGGTCGACCTTGCTGGGTGCGGTGCGGAAATACAGCCACGACACGCCGAGCATGAACAGCGAGCCGAGGATGAAGCCGAGCAGCGGCGAAATGAAGATGAACGCGATCGTCTTCAGCAGCCCGTCGATGTTCAGCGAGCTCCAGCCCGACTTCGCGAGCGCCGCGCCGACGAGGCCGCCGATCAGCGCGTGCGACGAGCTCGACGGAATCCCGTAGTACCACGTGATCACGTTCCAGCCGATCGCACCGACCAGCGCGCCGAACACGACATAGTGGTCGACGATCTCGGGATCGATCGTGCCTTTACCGACAGTCTGGGCGACTTTCAGGTGGAAGATGAAATACGCGATGACGTTGAACGCGGCCGCGAATACCACGGCCTGCTGGGGCTTCAGCACCCCGGTCGACACGACGGTGGCGATCGAGTTCGCCGCGTCGTGGAAGCCGTTCATGAAGTCGAATACGAGCGCGACGAGCACCAGCGTCGCGACCATCCATAGGGCGAGTTGTATCGAATGCATCGTGGTCCGCTCAGGCGTTTTCCAGCACGATGCCTTCGATGATGTTCGCGACGTCCTCGCACTTGTCGGTGATCTCTTCGAGCAGTTCGTAGATCGCCTTCAGCTTGATGAGCGTCTTCACGTCGTCTTCCTCGCGGAACAGCTTCGACATCGCCGCGCGCAGCACGCGATCGGCCTCCGACTCCCAGCGGTCGATCTCCTCGCACTGCTTGAGGATCTGCGCCGACTGCTTCATGTCGGACAGCAATCCGACGGCCTGCTGCACGTGCTGCGCCGACTGCGTGACGATGTGCGCGAGCTGGCTCGCCTCGGACGTGACGGACTGCACGTCGTACAGCGACACGGCCGTCGCGACGTCTTCCATCAGGTCGAGGATGTCGTCCATCGTCGTGATCAGCTTGTGGATCTCGTCGCGATCGAGCGGCGTGATGAAGGTCTTGTGCAGCAGATCGATCGCTTCATGCGTCAGCTTGTCAGCGGCCTTCTCGGCGGTCTGCACGTTTTGCTTGTGAATCTCGGCGTCGGCGAGATTGTCGATCAGCAGTTCGAGCTCGCGGCCACCGGAAACGATGTGCTTCGCGTGCGCGTTGAAGAGTTCAAAGAACTTGCCCTCGGTGGGCATGAATCGACCGAACATGGGATTCCTGAGAGATTGTCAAACGACTGTCACGAAAACGGGCGATATTGTACCGTTTTCGGTTGCGCCGCGACGCGCGCATATGCGCGCGCCGGGATTGGATACAACGCTTGGCGAAATAAGGGTTTACAACCGGCGTAGAAGTGTTACTCGCCGTAGAAGTTCTGCGCCCCCGCAAAGTTGTCGAACTTCGTGTATTGGCCCAGAAACGTGAGCCGAACGGGTCCGATCGGGCCGTTACGCTGCTTGCCGATGATGATTTCGGCCGTGCCCTTGTCCGGGCTGTCCGGGTTGTAGACCTCGTCACGGTAGATGAACAGGATCACGTCCGCATCCTGTTCGATTGCGCCCGATTCACGCAAATCCGACATCACCGGACGCTTGTTCGGACGCTGCTCCAGCCCGCGATTCAGCTGCGACAGCGCGATCACCGGCACGTCCAGCTCCTTTGCCAGACTCTTCAGCGATCGCGAGATTTCGGAAATTTCGGTCGCACGGTTCTCGCCCTGCGACGAACCCGACATCAGCTGCAGGTAGTCGACGATGATCAGGCCGAGCTTGCCGCACTGACGTGCGAGACGCCGCGCGCGCGAGCGCAATTCCATCGGGTTCAGGCCGCCCGTCTCGTCGATGAAGAGCTGCGCCTCGCTCATCTTCTGCACCGCGTGCGTCAGCTTCGGCCAGTCCTCGTCCGTCAGCCGGCCGGTACGCATCCGGTGCTGGTCGAGCCGGCCGATCGAGCCGAGCATACGCATCACGAGCTGGGTGCCCGGCATTTCCATCGAGAACACCGCGACCGGCAGCCCGTACTCGACGGCGACGTATTCGCCGATGTTCATGGAAAAGGCCGTTTTCCCCATTGACGGTCTTCCGGCCACGATGATCAGTTCGCCGCCGTGCATCCCGGACGTCATCCGGTCGAGGTCGACGAAGCCCGTCGGCGTGCCCGTGACGTCACTCGGGTTCGCGGTGTGATACAGCGTGTCGATGCGCTCGACGACCTGCGTGAGCAGCGGCCCGATCTCGAGGAAGCCCTGGTTGCCGCGCGCGCCCTCTTCGGCGATCGAGAACACCTTCGACTCTGCCTCGTCGAGCAGCTGGCGAACTTCCTTGCCCTGCGGATTGAACGCGTCGGCCGAGATTTCGTCCGCGACCGACACGAGCCGGCGCAGCACCGCGCGGTCGCGCACGATTTCCGCGTAGCGGCGGATGTTCGCGGCGCTCGGCGTGTTCTGCGCGAGGGCGTTCAGGTACGCGAGGCCGCCGACGTCGTCGGCCTTGCCAGACGTGGTCAGCGCTTCGTACACGGTCACGACGTCGGCCGGGCGCGTCGACGCGATCAGCCGGCCGATGTGCTCGTAGATGATCCGGTGGTCGTAGCGATAGAAGTCGCCCTGCGACAGGAAGTCGGCAATCCGGTCCCATGCCGCGTTGTCGAGCAACAGGCCGCCGAGCACCGACTGCTCGGCTTCGACCGAATGCGGCGGGACTTTCAGCGATTCGATTTGAGGATCTTGCGGCGCGTTCATGGGTTGGGATTATCGCGAATAGATCGCAGCAGCGCTACCGCTCCGGCGATCGGGCAATAAAAAAGGCAGGCCCCGGTTGCCCGGGCGCCTGCCCTTGTCCGGACGGCGGAAGCCGCCCGGAAAGCTTGCATACGCTTACGCGTGGTCGCCGATCACGTTGATCGTGACGTCGACGACGACGTCCGTGTGCAGCGCGATCTGAACGACGTGCTCGCCGATCATCTTCAGCGGGCCTTCCGGCATGCGAACTTGCAGCTTCTCGACTTCGAAACCTGCCTTCTTCAGCAGTTCCGCGACGTCGCCGTTCGTGACCGAGCCGAACAGACGGCCGTCGACGCCCGACTTCTGCGTGATTTCGAACGACTGGCCGTTCAGCTTCTCGCCGACTGCCTGCGATGCTGCCAGCTTTTCAGCAGCGATCTTTTCGAGTTCAGCGCGGCGAACTTCGAATTCGGCGATCGCTTCCTTCGTTGCACGGCGAGCCTTGCGGTTCGGGATCAGGAAGTTGCGAGCGTAACCGTCCTTGACCTTGACGATATCGCCGAGGTTGCCCAGATTGGCGACTTTTTCCAACAGAATGATTTGCATTCGAATTCTCCTTATGGCGTCGCCGAGTTACGCCTTGTGCTGATCGGTGTACGGCAGCAGCGCGAGGAAACGCGCACGCTTGATTGCCGTGTCGAGCTGACGCTGATAGTGCGCCTTCGTACCCGTCAGACGAGCCGGCGTGATCTTGCCGTTTTCGCCGATGAAGTCCTTCAGCGTTTCCGTGTCCTTGTAGTCGATCTGCTCGACGCCGGCAGCCGTGAAACGGCAGAACTTCTTGCGCTTGAAGAGCGGGTTTTGTTGCTGACGACGCTTGTCGAATTTCTTACCAGTCGGGCGGGCCATGATTTCAGTCCTTTCCTATGTCCTGCAATGCAGTGATGTGAAACACCAAGGTTCTCGCGTTGCGGCTCTTCTTTGCCAGGAAGCCCGTGAACAGCGTTTCGACGCCCATTTCACGACGCTCCAGCTTGCCGCTCGCCTCACCGGCCGCCACCGCCTCGATCGTCATTTCGACCTGACGGGGAATGCCTGCTTCGACGACTTCCGTGCGGTGATGCAACGTGGCGCTTGCGATCGGAACACCCGCCGGCGTATATCGCACCGGTGCGCGTTCGACGACGCTCGCCGTCAATTGCAACCTGTTCACGTGAGTGACGCGCTCCTTGATGGCTTAATGAGTGACGAACTTAAGCCTGCGCTTCGGTCGGCTGAGCTGCAGCCGCCTTCTTGGCTTCTTCGCGCTGAACTTCCTTCATCATCGGCGACGGGCCGGTCTCGGCCTTCTTCATCTTGACGATGAGGTGGCGCAGCACGGCGTCGTTGAACTTGAACGCGTGTTCGAGTTCGTCGAGCGTCGTCTGGTCGCACTCGATGTTCATGCAGACGTAGTGAGCCTTCGCGAGTTTCTCGATCATGTAGGCCAGCTGGCGACGGCCCCAGTCTTCGACACGGTGGATCTGGCCGCCGTGCGTCGTGATCGTGGTCTTGTAACGCTCGATCATCGCGGGCACTTGCTCGCTCTGATCGGGGTGCACGATGAATACGATTTCGTAATGACGCATTACACACTCCTTGTGGATTAAAGCCACCCGGGCGTCTGAACCGGTGTGGCAAGTGAGAAGCCGAAGATTCTAACCCGGATACGGGGCGCATGCAACACCGATCGACGATTCCCGACCGGATTCGGCCATGTTTTCAACGACTTGAATGGCGCCGGCAGCTGAAGCCGCCGTCGGCGCGACCGTTCTGAAATGGGGGGCGGAGTCTCAAGCGCGCGCTTGGGGGCGGGCGACGCGGCCCGCCGTCACTCGCCGCGCGCCCCGCCCAGCCGCGCGTCGAGCGCCGTCCTGAACGCGACCAGCGCCGACGGCTCGGCGTCGGTCACGGCCCACCACGTCATCCCGGCCGCCTCCCAGCGGTCGAGCGCGTAGCCCTGCGACACGGTCGCGTACGGCGCGGCCTCCCGCCCGACGCCTGCCGGCTGCACGTACACGTCGATCACGTGCTGACGATAGCGGTACACGAGCACCGCGACGCGGCGCCGCCCGACGTAGTCGAGCCGGCCGCCCGCGAGCGGGAAGCCGCTCGCCGACAGGTCCTCGACCGGCGGCGCATAGTCGAGCCGGCCGTTGAACCAAGGCTTGACCGTATGCCGGTCGGTCGAGATCACGTCGATGTCGCGCGCCGACAGGCCGGCCCGCACGTGGCTCGCGACCAGTTCGTCGACCGTCTGGTCGGTTGCGGCGTGGCGGGCGGACAGCGCCATCCCGGCCGCCGCCGCGAGCGCGACCAGCAGCGCGACGCCCCAGCCGAGCCCGGGCAGCGCGGCGACGCCCGCCCCCGGTCCGGTCGACGCCGGGCGAGCCGCCGCGCCGCGCCCGCCCAGCCACGCGAACCAGCGGCGACCGGTCGGCCGAGG
>NZ_QTPV01000029.1:0-92731 GCF_003857985.1 Burkholderia sp. Bp9090 | reverse complement strand
TCACTCAAAGCTGACAGGAATATGAATCACTTCATAAACCTGACTTACTTTAGTGTGAGACTCTTGATACTTTCGCTATCTGATCCGAAGATCAGCTCGCTGCCATCAAGCGCCCACACTTATCGGCTGTTAATTTTTAAAGAGCATTTCTGCGAGGACCCGGGGGCTTTCTCAGCAGCGCTGCGTTTTCAGCAGCAGAGAAGCGAAATTATGAACCGTCTTTTTCAGTTCGTCAACAACTTTTTAACTGCTTCGTTGCGACGGCTGGGGGTCAACTTCCTGCACCGCCGAGGCCGCTACGACCAGCCCGACAGCACCGCTTCCCTTCTTCTCCCGCGCCGCGTTTCCGTTAGCGCGAAAGAGGCGTGATTCTAAGCACCTGCCCTCGTCTGCGCAACCCCTTTGTGAAAATATTTTGAAAAGCCCCCGTGCGCTGCCGCGCACGGGGGCTTTGGGTTCATTGCACCAGGCGATCATGGCGGCGACCGACACCCGTCGCTCGCCAAGCTCCACCCGGCCGCCGGCGAATCAACGGTTCTTGAATACCGGTTTCCGCTTCTCGACGAATGCCGCCATCCCTTCCTTCTGATCTTCGGTCGCGAACAACGAATGGAACAGTCGACGCTCGAAATGGACACCCTCGGCCAGCGTCGTCTCGTATGCGCGGTTCACCGACTCCTTGACCATCATGACCGCCGGCAGCGAAAACTCGGCGATCGTCGTCGCAGCAGCAATCGCCTCGTCGAGCAGCTTGTCGGCAGGCAGCACACGCGACACCAGCCCGGCCCGCTCCGCCTCGGCTGCATCCATGAAACGTGCGGTCAGGCACATGTCCATGGCCTTCGCCTTCGAGACCGCGCGCGGCAGGCGCTGCGTACCGCCTGCGCCAGGCATCACGCCCAGCTTGATCTCGGGTTGACCGAACTTGGCCGTTTCCGCCGCGAAGATGATGTCGCACATCATCGCGAGTTCGCAGCCACCGCCGAGCGCGAAGCCCGCCACGGCAGCGATGATCGGCTTGCGGATCTCGCGGACGGTCTCCCAGTTACGGGTGATGTAGTCGCCGCGGTAAACATCCATATAGGAATAGGTCGCCATCATGCCGATGTCGGCCCCGGCCGCGAACGCCTTCTCGCTCCCCGTCACGACGATTGCGCCGATCTCGTCGTCCGCGTCGAACGCCTTCAGCGCAGCGCCCAATTCATCCATCAATGCATCGTTCAGCGCATTCAGCGCCTTCGGACGGTTGAGCGTGACCAGCCCGACTCGCCCCCGGGTCTCCACCAGGATGTTCTCGTAAGACATCTATTTCTCCTCGATCAATGAAATGAGAAACGCCTCGCACATGCGAATAGTTTGATGCTACCATTCTCCGACCAACCGGTCGGTTAATTAATCGATCCAACCCTTCTCAACGTCCATCAGGCCGCCGTCATGACCCATGCACTGTTCACGAAGCACGAAGACACGCTGAAACACGCCCTCGCCGCCATCGAGAGCCGCGGGTACTGGAGCCCGTTCGCGGAAATGCCGAGTCCCAAAGTGTACGGGGAAAGCGCGAACGCCGATGGCGAAGCGGCGTTCAAAGCACACCTCGGCAACACGTTCGTGCTCGACCAGCCGGCGTCCGACGGAACCGTCGGCGCGGAGCAGTCGCCGTACGGGGTCGCGCTGGACATCCGCTACCCGAAATCGACGCCCGACGAACTGATTGCCGCGGCCGCCGCGGCCCAGCGTGCATGGCGCGAAGCCGGCCCGAGCGCCTGGATCGGCATCAGCCTGGAAATTCTCGCGCGACTGAATCGTGCGAGCTTCGAGATTGCCTACAGCGTGATGCACACGACGGGCCAGGCGTTCATGATGGCCTTCCAGGCCGGCGGCCCGCACGCGCAGGATCGCGCACTCGAAGCGGTCGCCTACGCATGGGACGAATTGCGTCGCATCCCCGCCGATGCGCACTGGGAGAAGCCGCAAGGCAAGAACCCGCCGCTCGCGATGCACAAGCGCTATACGATCGTCCCGCGCGGCACCGGCCTCGTGCTCGGCTGCTGCACGTTCCCGACCTGGAACGGCTACCCGGGCCTGTTCGCCGACCTGGCGACCGGCAACACGGTGATCGTCAAACCCCATCCGGGCGCGATCCTGCCGCTCGCGATCACGGTCCGCATCGCCCGCGACGTGCTGCGCGAAGCCGGCTTCGATCCGAACGTCGTCACGCTCCTCGCGACCGAGCCGAACGACGGCGCCCTCGTGCAGGACCTCGCGCTGCGTCCTGAAATCAAGCTGATCGACTTCACGGGCAGCACGCAAAACGGCACGTGGCTCGAACGCAATGCCCACCAAGCACAGGTGTATACCGAGAAGGCAGGCGTCAACCAGATCGTGATCGACTCGACCGACGACCTGAAGGCTGCAGCCAAGAACATCGCGTTCTCGCTGGCGCTGTACTCCGGCCAGATGTGCACGGCACCGCAGAACATCTATGTGCCGCGCGACGGCATCCGGACGGCAGACGGTCATGCGAGCTTCGACGAAGTCGCACAGGCCATCGCCGTCTCCGTGCAGAAGCTGACCGGCGACCCGGCGCGCTCGGTCGAACTGATCGGCGCGATCCAGAACGACGGCGTGACCGCGCGCATCGACGACGCGCGCAAGCTCGGCCGCGTGCTCGCCGACAGCCAGACGCTCCAGCACCCGGCGTTCGCCGACGCTCGCGTGCGCACGCCGCTCGTGCTGCAACTCGACGTGGCCGACCGCGCGAAGTTCACGCAGGAATGGTTCGGCCCGATCTCGTTCGTGATCGCGACCGACTCGACCGCGCAGTCGCTCGATCTCGCCGGCGAAATCGCCGCGGAACATGGCGCATTGACGCTGTCCGTCTACAGCACCGACGACAAGGTCCTCGACGCTGCGCACGATGCGGCGGTGCGTGGCGGCGTCGCGCTGTCGATCAACCTGACGGGCGGCGTGTTCGTCAACCAGTCGGCCGCCTTCTCCGACTTCCACGGCACCGGCGCGAACCCGGCCGCCAACGCGGCGCTGGCCGACCCGGCGTTCGTCGCCAATCGGTTCCGCGTGGTGCAAAGCCGCGTCCATGTTGCGCCGAAGGCAGTGCCTGCGGAAGCCGGCCAGACGGCATAACCCGAATGGCCGACGTGCAAACGCCGCCACGTTCTCTACCATGAACGAATCCGTCAACCGGCGGGTTCGTTGCACATCGACACACCCATGACCGACGCCTACATCTGCGACGCGATTCGCACCCCCATCGGCCGCTACGGCGGCGCCCTGAAAGACGTTCGTGCCGACGATCTCGGCGCGGTGCCGCTCAAGGCGCTGATCGAACGCAACCGCAACGTCGACTGGTCGGCCATCGACGACGTGATCTACGGCTGCGCGAACCAGGCCGGCGAGGACAACCGCAACGTCGCGCGCATGTCCGCGCTGCTTGCGGGCCTGCCGACCGCCGTGCCGGGCACGACGCTGAACCGGCTGTGCGGCTCGGGCATGGACGCCGTCGGCACCGCCGCGCGCGCGATCAAGGCGGGCGAGGCACGCTTGATGATCGCGGGCGGCGTCGAAAGCATGACGCGCGCGCCGTTCGTGATGGGCAAGGCCGCCAGCGCGTTTGCGCGCCAGGCCGCCATTTTCGACACGACGATCGGCTGGCGTTTCGTCAATCCGCTGATGAATCAGCAATACGGCGTCGATTCGATGCCGGAGACGGCCGAAAACGTCGCGGTCGACTACGACATCAGCCGCGCCGACCAGGACCTGTTCGCGCTGCGCAGCCAGCAGAAAGCCGCGCGCGCGCAGCGGGACGGCACGCTCGCCGAGGAAATCGTCCCGGTGACGATTCCGCAGAAGAAAGGCGACGCGCTCGTCGTATCCGTCGACGAGCATCCGCGCGAAACGTCGCTCGAAGCGCTCGCGAAGTTGAAGGGCGTCGTGCGCCCGGACGGCTCGGTGACGGCCGGCAACGCGTCGGGCGTCAACGACGGCGCATGCGCAGTGCTGCTCGCCAACGCGGAAGCCGCCGATCAATACGGGCTGCGCCGCCGTGCGCGCGTCGTCGGCATGGCGACCGCCGGCGTCGAGCCGCGCGTGATGGGCATCGGCCCGGCGCCGGCCGCGCAGAAACTGTTGCGCCAGCTCGGGATGACGATCGACCAGTTCGACGTGATCGAGCTGAACGAGGCATTCGCGTCGCAGGGTCTCGCGGTGCTGCGCATGCTCGGCATCGCCGACGACGATCCGCGCGTGAACCCGAACGGCGGCGCGATCGCGCTCGGCCACCCGCTCGGCGCATCGGGCGCCCGGCTCGTGACCACGGCACTTCATCAACTCGAGCGTACGGCCGGCCGCTTTGCGCTCTGTACGATGTGCATCGGCGTCGGCCAGGGCATCGCGATCGCCATCGAACGCGTGTAGCCGACGCACCGCGCGCCTATAACGAAGTCATGAAGGAGACACTGCATGTCATATCAGGCGATCCAGCTGGATATCGATCAGGCTGCCCACGTGGCCACGATCACCCTCAACCGTCCGGACAAGCTGAACAGCTTCACGCGGGCAATGCACCGCGAACTGCAGTCGGCACTCGATGAAGTCGAGACGGCCGGCGCGCGTGCGCTGATCCTGATGGGTGCGGGGCGCGGCTTCTGCGCAGGCCAGGACCTGGCCGACCTCGACTTCACGCCGGGCGCGTCCACCGACCTCGGCACGCTGATCGACGAGCATTTCAATCCACTGATCCGCCGCCTGCAACGCATGCCGATTCCGGTGATCGCCGCCGTCAACGGCACGGCGGCCGGCGCCGGCGCGAATCTCGCGCTCGCCTGCGACATCGTGTTCGCCGCGCGCTCGAGCAGTTTCATCCAGGCCTTCGTCAAGATCGGGCTCGTGCCCGATTCGGGCGGCACATGGTTCCTGCCGCAACGCGTCGGCATGGCACGCGCGCTGGGGCTCGCCCTGACCGGCGACAAGCTCGGCGCCGAACAGGCCGAACAATGGGGCTTGATCTGGCGCGCGGTCGACGACAATGCGCTCGCCGCGTCGGCCCGTGAAGTTGCCAACCAGCTCGCGCAGCAACCGACGCTCGCGATCGCGTCGATCAAGCAGTCGATGCGCGACAGCGTCACGAATACGCTCGACCAGCAGCTCGACCTCGAGCGTGACCTGCAGCGCAAGCTCGGCCAGTCGTACGACTACGCGGAAGGCGTGAAGGCGTTCATCGAGAAGCGCGCGCCGCGGTTCGAGGGACGTTGACATGACCACCTCCACCGACACGCTCGACCCCGATGCGCTCGCCCGTGCGACAGCACGGGCCATGTACGACGCGGACGCCTGCAGCCGCGCGTTCGGCATGGAAATCGCCGAAGTGCGCGCCGGCTACGCACGCCTGCAGATGCGCGTACGGCCGGAATTCCTGAACGGGCACCAGACCTGCCACGGCGGCATCATCTTCACGCTCGCCGATTCGACGTTCGCGTTCGCGTGCAACTCGTACAACCTGAATACCGTTGCCGCGGGCTGCTCGATCGAATACCTGCGCCCCGTCTACGGCAACGACCTGCTGACGGCCGAGGCGATCGAGCAGACACGCAGCGGCCGGCATGGCGTCTACGACATCCGCGTCACGAACCAGACAGGCGAAACGGTCGCGATGTTTCGCGGCAAATCGGCCCAGATCAAGGGCACGGTCCTCTCGGAAGACCGCTGACGTCCACTGCTCGCTCATAACAATCACTGGAGACAGGCATGACTACCCCGCTACCGCTCGAGCCGATCGAGACCGCTTCACGCGACGAGCTGACCGCGTTACAGCTCGAACGCCTGAAATGGTCGCTCCGGCATGCGTATGAGCACTCCCCCGTCTATCGCCGCAAATTCGACGAAGCGGGCGTGCATCCCGACGACCTGAAGACACTCACGGATCTGTCGCGCTTCCCGTTCACGACCAAGAGCGACCTGCGCGACAGCTACCCGTTCGGCATGTTCGCGGTGCCTCAGGACCAGATCTCGCGCATTCACGCGTCGTCGGGCACGACCGGCAAGCCGACCGTCGTCGGCTATACGGCACGCGACATCGATACGTGGGCGAATCTCGTCGCGCGCTCGATCCGCGCAGCCGGCGCGCGGCGCGGCGACAAGGTTCATGTCAGCTACGGCTACGGTTTGTTCACCGGCGGGCTCGGCGCACACTACGGCGCCGAACGCGCAGGGCTCACCGTAATCCCGTTCGGCGGCGGCCAGACCGAGAAGCAGGTGCAGCTGATCCAGGATTTCCGGCCCGACATCATCATGGTGACGCCAAGCTACATGCTATCGATCGCCGACGAGATCGAGCGCCAGGGCCTCGATCCCGCGCAGAGTTCGCTGCGCATCGGCATCTTCGGCGCGGAACCGTGGACGAACGACATGCGCGTGGCCATCGAGCAGCGGATGGGCATCGACGCGGTCGACATCTATGGGCTGTCCGAAGTGATGGGCCCGGGCGTCGCGTCGGAATGCGTCGAGACCAAGGACGGCCCGACCATCTGGGAAGACTACTTCTACCCGGAAATCATCGACCCCGAAACCGGCGAAGTGCTGCCGGACGGTGAACTCGGCGAGCTGGTCTTCACGTCGCTGACCAAGGAAGCGCTGCCGATCATCCGCTATCGCACCCGCGACCTCACGCGCCTGCTGCCCGGCACCGCGCGCACGATGCGCCGGATGGAAAAGATCACCGGGCGCTCGGACGACATGATGATCGTGCGGGGCGTCAACGTCTTCCCGACGCAGATCGAGGAACAGCTGCTGAAGCAGCGCGCGCTGGCACCGCACTATCAGATCGTGCTGACGAAGGAAGGTCCGCTCGACGTGCTAACGCTCAATGTCGAGCCGTGTCCCGAAACGGCGCCGGACACGGCCGCGATCCACGCGGCCAGACAGGCGCTCGCACACGACATCAAGTCGCTGATCGGCGTGACGGCTGTCATCAACGTATTGCCCGTGAACGGAATCGAGCGCTCGGTCGGCAAGGCGCGACGCGTCATCGACAAGCGCAAGGGCTGATACCGGCTACGGCACGAGGGCGCTCCGGAACAGCGATCATGCGCGGCCCTCGAAAAAACAGCCCGACCGGCCAAAACCGGTCGGGCTGCCTCGTCCCGATGCGCCGGCTACACGTGCGTGCCGGCGTCACCGCGGATCACGAATTCGGGAACAGCAGCCACATCCGGCCGATCTGCTTCATCCGTCCGGCCTGGTCGCCGGCGTCGTCGCCGAGCCCCCAGAAATAGTCGGCCCGCACGCCGCCCTTGATCGCGGAACCCGTGTCCTGCGCGAACACGAGCCGGTTCATCGGTGTATTCGTCAGCGGACGCGTGGTCTGCAGGAACACCGGCGTGCCGAGCGGGATCGACGACGGATCGACCGCGATCGAACGCTCCGCCGTGAGCGGCACGCCGAGCGCACCGATCGGGCCGTCCGCGCCGCCGTGCGGTGCATCTTCCTTCGTCGGCATGTCGCGGAAGAACACGAATCGCGGATTCGTGTCGAGCAACGCATCCACGCGCGTCGGGTTCGCCTTCGCCCACGCCTTGATGCCCTGCATCGTCGCCTGGGCGGGCGTCAGCTCGCCGCGATCGAGCAGCCACTTGCCGATCGAGCGATACGGCTGGTTGTTGGTGCCGCCGAAACCCACCCGCATCACCGAACCGTCGTCGAGCAGCACGCGTCCCGAGCCCTGCACCTGCAGGAAGAACGCCTCGATCGGATCGTCGACCCACACGAGTTCGTTGCCGTTCAGGATGCCGGCGCGCTCGAGCTGCGCGCGAGCGGGCAGCGCGGCACCGGCACGATAGCCGGCCGGCCAGCGGTACAGCGCGTACTGGTAAGGACCGCGACGCACGCGGGAGCCATGCAGCAGCGGCTCGTAATAGCCGGTCACGAGCCCGTCGAGCGTGCCGTCGGTGTTCGCCAGCTGAAACGGCGTGAAATACGTTTCGAAGAAGGTACGCGCGCTGCTGACGTCGAGTTCGTCGAGGCGATCGGCGGCCGCGCAGGCGCGCTGCCACGCCGGCTGCCGCGCAAGCCGCGCGCAGTTCTGCCGCAGCGCGGCCGTCGCGCCGATCAGCGAATCGTCCTGCCACCCCGGCACCTGTTGCCATGCGACCGGCGTCAGCCGCTTCGCGGCGACCTGCCCCGGCACGATCGCCGCACCGGTCGGCGGCTTGAGCGTCGACGTGCGCGTCGGCGCGCCGCCGCACGCGGCAAGCAGCGCTGCCGCTGCGACCGCCGCAACCCAGCCGGCCGCCCGCGGCCCAAACCACATACAATGTCCGTTCTTGATGGAAACCGCCATGTCAGATTTTCTCGACCAATATCCGATGCTCATCTTCGCGCTCGAAGCCTTCGTAGCGCTTGCCCTGCTGATCTTCATCGTCGTGTGGACGTCGTCGGGCAGGAAGAAGCACGCCCGCGGCAACGACCGCCAGCCGCGCTGACCAGCGCCCGCACGCTCAATGCAGCGTGCGCGGCATGTGCAGCGCAAACTCGTCGACCGGCGCGTCGAACCGCTCGCCGTCCTCCGCCACGCAAAAGTACGCGCCGCGCATCGTGCCGACCGGCGTCGCGATCACGGCCCAGCTCGTGTATTCGAACTGTTCGCCCGGCTGCAGCAGCGGCTGGTGCCCGACGACGCCGAGCCCCTTCACTTCCTGCACGTGGTTTTCGCTGTCCGTGATGATCCAGTGACGCGCGATCAGCTGGGCCGCGACCTGCCCGGTATTGCGGATGGTCAGCGTGTACGCGAATGCGTATTGACGCCGATCGGGGTCGGATTGTTCCGGCAAGTAGCTGGTTTTCACCGAAACGGTGAACTGATACTGACTCATGATGTTTCCGCTGTAGGTAACCGCCCGCGCCCACTCGAGCGGCAGGGCCGCGGGCGCGCCGCACTGGTTCGGCATTCTATGCGGAATCGGGCCGCAACCGCACGGCCCGTCGCCGCGCACCGGGTCGCCAGACGGTAGAATGGCGATTTTGCGCCGCTGCGTCCCCGCTCCCCTGTCATGACTCAATTCCGCATCGCTCCCAGCATTCTGTCGGCCGACTTTGCACGGCTCGGCGAAGAAGTCCGCAACGTGGTCGCCGCCGGCGCCGACTGGATTCACTTCGACGTGATGGACAACCATTATGTGCCGAACCTCACGATCGGCCCGCTCGTCTGCGAGGCGATCCGCCCGCACGTGCAGGTGCCGATCGACGTGCACCTGATGGTGCGCCCGGTCGACCGGATCGTGCCCGATTTCGCGAAAGCCGGCGCGAACCTGATCAGCTTCCACCCGGAAGGCTCGGACCACATCGATCGTACGCTGTCGCTGATCCGCGATCACGGCTGCAAGGCCGGCCTCGTGTTCAACCCGGCCACGCCGTTGAACTATCTCGACCACGTGATGGACCGCCTCGACTTCGTGCTGCTGATGTCGGTAAACCCGGGCTTCGGCGGCCAGTCGTTCATTCCGGAAACGCTGAACAAGCTGCGCGAAGCGCGCGCCCGCATCGACGCGTACACCGAGCGCACCGGCCGCGAGATCCTGCTCGAGGTCGACGGCGGCGTGAAGGCCGACAACATCGCGGAAATCGCGGCGGCCGGCGCGGACACCTTCGTCGCGGGTTCGGCGATCTTCGGCAAGCCCGACTACCGCACGGTGATCGACGAGATGCGTGCCGCGCTCGCCACCGTCGCGCGGAGCTGACGCCGTGGCCGATTCCTCGCTGGCCGGGGCCGCATCCGACGGCACGGTCCGTTTCGCGACGCCGCGCATCGACGCGGCGCTGATCGACCTCGACGGCACGATGGTCGACACGGCCGACGATTTCACGGCCGGGCTGAACGGAATGCTCGCGCAGCTCGGCGCGCCGGCCACGTCGCGCGATGAGGTGATCGGCTACGTCGGCAAGGGCTCCGAGCATCTGATCCAGAGCGTGCTGAAGCCGCGCTTCACGCCCGACGAAGCGCACGCGCGCTTCGACGACGCGCTCGCGATCTACCAGACCGAGTACGCGAAGATCAACGGCCGCCACACGCGTCTCTATCCGGACGTCGCAACCGGCCTCGATGCGTTGCGCACGGCCGGCATCCGGCTCGCATGCGTGACGAACAAGCCGCACCGCTTCGCGGTCGAGCTGCTCGAGCAATACGGGCTGATCGATCACTTCGGCATCGTGCTCGGCGGCGACAGCGTCGCGCGCAAGAAGCCCGATCCGCTGCCGATGCTGACGGCGTGCGAAGCGCTCGGCGTCGCGCCGGACGCGGCGGTCGCGATCGGCGACTCGGAAAACGACGCGCTGGCGGGCCGCGCGGCCGGGATGGCGACGCTGACGGTGCCATACGGCTACAACCACGGCAAAGCTATACAAACGATAAATTCGGATGGTATAGTCGATTCGTTGCTGGTCGCGGCCCGCGCGATCACCGCGCACAACGCCGGCCGGCCAACCCTCTGATTATTTCTTCCATCCGCATGTTTCTGAATAAAAAACGGAGTCTGAGCAGCATCGACCGGGGAGCCTGGCCCTGGCGTCGCTGGTCGCGCTAACCTCTTCGATGAGGTACGCTGAGGCACGTCTTCAGCGCCGTTTTTTATCTCGCTGCGCAGCCGCGCGCCGATCGTCGCACCACCTCGAGTTCTACCGCGTCCGAACGCTTGCGTTCAGGACCGGCCGCAGGCTCGCGACGTTCACGCCCGGAGTGCCGGCCGGCAACAGGCACTTCTCGATCGACCGCCCTTTCGCCGACGGCAGCCCGCGTAGCGTCAAGTGATCCCTGGCGCACTCCGCCGCTCGTCCCGAACAGGACCGGAACATGACCGAACTCGAATTCCAATCGCTTGCGAACGAAGGCTACAACCGCATCCCGCTGATCGCGGAAGCGCTCGCCGACCTCGAAACGCCGCTGTCCCTCTACCTGAAGCTGGCCCAGCCTGAACGCGCGGGCGCCAACTCGTTCCTGCTCGAGTCGGTGGTCGGCGGCGAACGCTTCGGCCGCTATTCGTTCATCGGCCTGCCCGCCCGCACGCTGGTGCGCACCCGCAACGGCGTGTCCGAAGTGGTGCGCGACGGCCAGGTCGTCGAGACGCACGACGGCGACCCGTTCGAATTCATCGAGTCGTTCCAGGCGCGCTTCAAGGTGGCGCAGCGCCCGGGCCTGCCGCGCTTCTGCGGCGGCCTCGCCGGCTATTTCGGTTACGACGCGGTGCGCTACATCGAGAAGAAACTTGCGAACACCGCGCCGCGCGACGATCTCGGCCTGCCCGACATCCAGCTGCTGCTCACCGAGGAAGTCGCGGTGATCGACAACCTCGCCGGCAAGCTCTATCTGATCATCTATGCGGACCCGGCCCAGCCGGAAGCCTATACGAAGGCCAAGCAGCGCCTGCGCGAGCTGAAGCAGCGCCTGCGCACGACCGTGCAGCCGCCCGTCACGTCGGCGAGTGTGCGCACCGAGACGTTCCGCGAGTTCAAGAAGGAAGACTATCTGGCCGCCGTGCGCCAGGCGAAGGAATACATCGCGGCCGGCGAACTGATGCAGATCCAGGTCGGCCAGCGTCTGACGAAGCCGTATCGCGACAATCCGCTGTCGCTGTATCGCGCGCTGCGTTCGCTGAATCCGTCGCCGTACATGTACTACTACAACTTCGGCGATTTCCACGTGGTCGGCGCGTCGCCGGAAATCCTGGTGCGCCAGGAAAAGCGCGGCGAAGACCAGATCGTCACGATCCGTCCGCTCGCCGGCACGCGTCCGCGCGGCAACACGCCCGAGCGCGATGCGGAACTCGCGACCGAACTGCTGAACGATCCGAAGGAAATCGCCGAGCACGTGATGCTGATCGACCTCGCGCGCAACGACGTCGGCCGCATCGCGGAAATCGGCTCGGTGCAGGTGACCGACAAGATGGTGATCGAGAAGTACTCGCACGTGCAGCACATCGTCAGCTCGGTCGAAGGCAAGCTGAAGCCCGGCATGACGAACTACGACGTGCTGCGCGCGACGTTCCCGGCCGGCACGCTGTCCGGCGCGCCGAAGGTGCGCGCGATGGAACTGATCGACGAGCTCGAGCCGATCAAGCGCGGGCTGTACGGCGGCGCCGTCGGCTACCTGTCGTTCTCGGGCGAGATGGATCTCGCGATCGCGATCCGCACGGGCCTGATCCACAACGGCAACCTGCATGTGCAAGCGGCAGCCGGCGTCGTCGCGGACTCGGTGCCCGAATCCGAATGGCAAGAGACCGAGAACAAGGCGCGCGCGGTGCTGCGTGCGGCCGAACAGGTCCAGGACGGCCTCGATAGCGACTTCTGACCGGAGACTGACCATGCTGCTCATGATCGACAACTACGATTCGTTCACCTACAACCTGGTCCAGTACTTCGGCGAACTGGGCGAGGACGTGCACACCTATCGCAACGACGAAATCACGCTCGACGACATCGCGCGCCTGAATCCCGCCGCCATCTGCCTGTCGCCCGGCCCGAGCAATCCGCAGCACGCGGGCATCACGCTCGACGTGCTGCGCGAATTCGCGGGCAAGAAGCCGATCCTCGGCGTCTGCCTCGGCCATCAGGCGATCGGCGAAGCGTTCGGCGGCCGCGTCGTGCGCGCGAAGACCATCATGCACGGCAAGGTGAGCCGGATCGAAACCGACTGCCGCGGCGTGTTCGCCGACCTGCCGAAGCATTTCGACGTCACGCGCTACCATTCGCTCGCGATCGAACGCGAATCGCTGCCCGACTGCCTCGAGGTGTCCGCGTGGACCGACGACGGCGAGATCATGGGCGTGCGCCACAAGACGCTGCCGGTCGAAGGCGTGCAGTTCCACCCGGAATCGATCCTCTCCGAGCACGGCCATGCGCTGCTCGAGAATTTCCTGAAGCAGAATCGCGCAGCGGCCCGCGCGGCCGCGCCGGCAGCCTGACGGGAGACGCACGATGACGATTACCCCGCAGGAAGCGCTGCAACGCACGATCGAGCACCGCGAGATCTTCCACGACGAAATGCTGCACCTGATGCGGCTCATCATGCGCGGCGACATGTCGCCCGTGATGGCGGCCGCGATCATCACCGGGCTGCGCGTGAAGAAGGAGACGATCGGCGAGATCGCCGCCGCCGCGACCGTGATGCGCGAATTCGCGAACCACGTCGAAGTGCAGGACAACTCGAACTTCGTCGACATCGTCGGCACGGGCGGCGACGGTGCACACACGTTCAACATCTCGACCGCGTCGATGTTCATTACGGCGGCGGCCGGCGCGAAGGTCGCGAAGCACGGCAACCGTGGCGTGTCGAGCAAGTCCGGCAGCGCCGACGTGCTCGAGGCGCTCGGCGTGAACATCGACCTGCAGCCCGACCAGGTTGCCGCATCGATCGCCGAAACCGGCATGGGCTTCATGTTCGCGCCGAACCATCATCCGGCGATGAAGAACATCGCGGCCGTGCGCCGCGAGCTCGGCGTGCGGACGATCTTCAACATTCTCGGCCCGCTGACCAATCCGGCCGGCGCGCCGAACCAGCTGATGGGCGTGTTCCACCCCGACCTCGTCGGCATCCAGGTGCGCGTGATGCAGCGCCTCGGCGCGCAGCACGTGCTGGTCGTGTACGGCAAGGACGGGATGGATGAAGTATCGCTGGGCGCCGCGACGCTCGTCGGCGAATTGCGCGACGGCAAGGTGCACGAATACGAGATCCATCCGGAGGACTTCGGCCTGCAGATGGTATCGAACCGCACGCTGAAGGTGGAAAATGCCGAGGAATCGCGCACGATGCTGCTCGGCGCGCTGGACAACCAGCCGGGTGTCGCACGCGAGATCGTCACGCTGAACGCGGGCACCGCGCTCTATGCAGCCAATATCGCCGAATCGATCGCCGACGGCATCCAGCTCGCCCGCGAAGCGATCGCGAGCGGCAAGGCACGCGCGAAGGTCGACGAACTCGTGCGCTTCACGCAGCAGTTCAAGCGCTGACTCCCTTTACGAATCAAGCAGGAACCCACATGAGCGACATTCTCGACCGAATCATCGCCGTCAAGCGCGAAGAAGTCGCGGCGGCCATGCGCAGCACGCCGCTCGAGGCACTGAAACTGGACGCATCGGCGCGCGACCTGCGCGACTTCGTCGGCGCACTGCGCGCGAAGCAGGCAGCGGGCCAGGCGGCGGTAATCGCCGAAGTGAAGAAGGCGAGCCCGTCGAAGGGCGTGCTGCGCGAGCATTTCGTGCCGGCCGACATCGCGCGCTCGTATGCGGCCCACGGCGCGGCGTGCCTGTCGGTGCTGACCGACGAGCAATTCTTCCAGGGCAGCGTCCGCTATCTCGAGGAAGCGCGTGCGGCGTGCACGCTGCCGGTGCTGCGCAAGGACTTCATCGTCGACGCGTACCAGATCCTCGAGGCGCGCGCGATGGGTGCCGACGCGATCCTGCTGATCGCGGCCGCGCTCGACACGCCGCTGATGCAGGACCTCGAGGCGTACGCGCACTCGCTCGGCCTCGCGGTGCTGGTCGAAGTTCACGACCGCGACGAGATGGAACAGGCGCTGACGCTGAAGACGCCGCTGCTCGGCATCAACAACCGCAACCTGCGCACGTTCGAGACGACGATCCAGACCACGCTCGACATGCTCGACATGATTCCGCCGGATCGCATGGTCGTGACCGAGTCGGGCATCCTGTCGCGCACCGACGTCGACACGATGCGCGCGGCGAACGTGAACGCGTTCCTCGTCGGCGAAGCGTTCATGCGCGCCGACCAGCCGGGCGAGGAACTGGCGCGGATGTTCTTCTGATGGCGATCGAAAAGGAAATCAAGCTCGCACTGCCGGCCGGCCAGGCCGATGCGGCGCGGCGCTTTTTCGAGACGCTGACCGGCGAAACCGGTAACGTGATCGCGCTGGCGAACGTCTACTACGACACGCCCGACCTCGCGCTGGCTCGTTCGAAGAGCGCGGTGCGCGTGCGCCGCACGCCGCACGGCTGGCTGCAGACCTTCAAGACGGTCGGCAGCGCCGAAGCCGGCCTGCATCGCCGCCATGAATGGGAATTGCCGGTCGCCGGCGATGCGCTCGAAATCGACGCGCTGGTCACCGCGTGCGACGTGCCGGAGGCTGCCGGCGCGCTGCGCGATGCGGCGCCCGCGCTGCACGCGCTGTTCCGGACGGATTTTTCGCGTACGCTGTGGCGCATCGCAATCGGCGGCGCAACCGTCGAGGCCGCGGTGGACGTCGGCGAGATCGTCGTCCAGGCGGAACACGATACGCGCCGCGAACCGATCAGCGAAATCGAACTCGAACTGATCGACGGCCCGGAAGCGGCGCTCGCGACACTCGCCGCCGAACTGCAGCAGGCGCTGCCGGGCCTCGCCCCCGAAAACATCAGCAAGGCGCAACGCGGCTACCGGCTGCGCGCGCAATAAACCCGCATCACGCATGGCAACCCGCAAGACTTTCCGCACGCCGCAGCAGGCGTCGCTGTTCGATGATCCCGTGCCGGAAACGGCGCAGGACGATGTTCCCGCCCCGGCGCCTGCGCCGGCCGCAGCCGGGCGCAAGCCCGCAAAGAAGGCCGCGGCCGCCGCGCCGGTTTCCGCCGCGCCGCAGCCCGCTGCCGCCGACGCTCCCGGCACTCCCGCCGCCCCTGTTGTCGCGGATGTCCCGCACCTCGCCGCGCAATTCGACGCGCTGCCGGCCGTCTGGCGCGACGTGCTGAAACCCTTCACCGACAGCGACGCGTATGCGCCGCTGTGCCGCTTCGTCGACGACGAACGCGCGGCCGGCAAGACGGTCTACCCGACCGACGTGTTCCGCGCGCTGCGCCTGACGAGCCCGGACGACGTGAAGATCGTGATCCTCGGCCAGGACCCGTACCACGGCGACGACCGCGGCACGCCGCAGGCGCACGGCCTCGCGTTCTCGGTGCCGCCGGCCGTGCGCACGCCGCCGTCGCTGCGCAACATCTTCAAGGAGATCGCCGCGAATTTCGGCCACGACACGCCGCGTCACGGCTGCCTCGATACCTGGGCGCGCCAGGGCGTGCTGCTGCTCAACACCGTGCTGACGGTCGAGCGCGGTGCGGCCGCGAGCCACGCGAAGCGCGGCTGGGAGCAATGCACGGACACGCTGATCCGCGAACTCGCCAACCGCCATCGCGGCCTCGTGTTCATGCTGTGGGGCGCGCATGCGCAGGCCAAGCGCGCGCTGTTCGATGCGAGCGCGCACTGCGTGCTCGAGGCGCCGCATCCGTCGCCGCTGTCCGCTCACCGCGGTTTCCTCGGTTGCCGCCACTTCGCGCTCGCGAACGACTATCTGGTCGACGCTGGGCGCGAGCCGATCGACTGGCGCCTGCCGGAGGTGGCCGAAACGCTTGCGTAACCGCGTTGCGCGGTTAGCGCTTCACGTTTCGCTTTCGTCCGCATCAAGCAAAAACGCCGCGCCCCTTTCGGGACGCGGCGTTTTTTTCATCCGTCGGACGCAGCGGGTGCGGCGCACCCGCGTCGGCCTCAGACGGCAGCGATCGCTTCGCGTGCGCTGGCGAGCGCGGCGCTCTGCGCATCCGGCCCGAGGTTCAGGCCTTCAGCGTGGATGAAGTTCACGTCGGTCAGGCCGATGAAGCCGAGGAACGAGCGCAGGTACGGCGTCTGGCTGTCGTTCGGCGTACCCAGGTACTTGCCGCCGCGCGCCGTCACCACGTGAACCTTCTTGCCCTTGATCAGGCCTTCCGGACCGTTCTCGGTGTAGCGGAACGTGACGCCTGCGCGGGCGATCCAGTCGAAATACGTCTTCAGTTGCGACGACACGCCGAAGTTGTACATCGGTGCGCCGATCACGACGATGTCGGCCGCCTGCAGTTCGGCGATCAGCGCATCGCTCTTCGCGACGATCGCATTCTGTTCCGCGCTGCGCTGGTCGGCCGGCGTGAAGAATGCGCCGAGCACCGATTCGTCGAGGTGCGGCAGCGCGTCGGCCAGCAGGTCGCGAACCACGACCTTCGAACCGGGGTTCGATTGTTGCAGCTTTGCCGTCAGTTCGTTGGCCAGCAGCGTGGATTGCGCACCTTGCGAGCGCGCCGCGGAATTGATTTGCAGAATGGTCGTCATGTCAGGCTCCGGTTTGGTTGCGCTTCGGTAGCGCGAGTGACGCCATTGTGCGTGGCCGCATGGCCGCGAAAAAGCGGGTTCAGGGCGACGGATTGTTGCAGCAACAGAACAATCCATGATCGCGCCCCGAAACCCGCCCGTGCATGCTCAGCCCTTCAGCCAGGCTTCGCGGGCCTTCTGCGCGGCAGCCGGTTTCGCGGCGGCCGCGAGCCGGTAGCGCGCGATTTCCGGCCCGTCCAGTTTCAGTTTCGCGGTCCGCAGCTCGTCTCGGCGGAATACGTGCACCTCGACCTTGTCGCCCGGCCGGTAACGCGCGAGCAGCATGTCGAGGTTCGTGCCGGTGACGCGCAGCCCGTCGAGCGCGATCAGCGTGTCGCCCGCCGACAGCCCCGCGCGATGCGCGCCGCCGCCTTCGTAGACCGCCGCCAGCGTGCAGTCCGCGCCGCCGCGCAGCCGCGCGCCGATGGTCGGCTTCGCGGTCGCACCCGCTGCAACCTCCGGCGTGAGCGTCACGCCGAACGGCGCGAGCAGGTCGGCGAGCGGCAGGTCGCGCGTGCCGTGCACGGCGTCCGCGAACAGCCGGCCGAGCGCGACGCCCGTCGCTTCCTCGATCAGCGTCTCGACCTCGTTTTCTTCGACACCCGCCTGCTTGCCTCGATAGAACTCGCGGCCGTAGCGTTGCCACAGCAGACGCATCACGTCGTCGAGCGACTTGCGGTTGCGCGTCTGCGCGCGGATCGCGAGATCGAACGCAAGCGCGACGAGCGAACCCTTCGTGTAATAGCTGACGATCGCGTTGGTCGCGTTCTCGTCCTGACGGTAGTACTTGATCCACGCGTCGAACGAGCTGTCCGCGACGCTCTGCTTCAGGCGCCCCGTACCGCGCAGCACGCCGCCGACGGTACGGCCGAGCGCCGCGAAATATTCGTCCTGCGACATCAGCCCGCTGCGCACCAGCATCAGGTCGTCGTAATACGACGTGAAGCCTTCGAACAGCCACAGCAGCGACGTGTAGTTTTCGCGCGCGAGGTCGTACGGCACGAACGCCGCCGGCTTGATGCGCTTCACGTTCCACGTATGGAAATACTCGTGGCTGCAAAGGCCGAGGTACGTGCGATAGCCTTCCGTCGTTTCCGGCCGGCCCTTCACCGGCAGGTCGGTGCGGTTGCAGATCAGCGCGGTCGACGCACGGTGCTCGAGGCCGCCGTAGCCGTCGCTGACCGCGAGCGTCATGAACACGTAGCGGTCCATCGGCGCCTGTTTCGATTTCGGTTCGAACAGCGCGATCTGCGCTTCGCACACGCGCTTCAGGTCGGTGCGCAGCCGCTCCATGTCGAGCTGCGTCACGCGCCCGGCGATCACGATGTCGTGCGGCACACCGTGCGCGTCGAACGTCGCCAGCGCGAATTCGCCGATCGTCACAGGATGGTCGGCGAGCTCGTCGTAGTTCGCTGCGCGATACGCGCCGAACCCGTAGCGCCTGGTCCCGCGTGCCTCGGGCAACGACGTGCCGACGCGCCACGTGCGAAACGCCGGGCCCGCCGGTTTCGCGATGTCGACCTCGCATGGCGCATCCTCGCGGCCGGCGGCGCTCAGGAACACGGCCGTGGCGTTGAAGAAGCCGCCCGAGTCGTCGAGATACGCGGAGCGGACCGACAGGTCCCATGCGTACACGTCATAGCGCAACGTCAGCGCGCCGTTCACCGGCGCGGCCTGCCACGTGTTCTTGTCGGTTTTCGCGATCCGCACCTTGCGGCCCGCGTCGTTGAACGCGGCGAGCGTCACGATGTTGCGCGCGAACTCGCGCACGAGGTAGCTGCCCGGAATCCATACCGGCAGCGAGAAGCGCTGGCCTTCGGGATCGGGATCGGTGACCGTCACCGTCACTTCGAACAGGTGCGCGGCAAGATCTTTCGGGGCAATCGAATAGCGGATCGGCTGGGTCATCGTGGCAATCGGTCGAAAATCGGACGGGAAATCAGACGGAATACGGCGGCGGAAACGAAGAGAGGCGCCGGCAGAGATCGCGGGCGCCCCTCGCTGGCCGGGCCTTGCGGCCCGGCGTGTCGCCGGTTACTTGCTCGACGCGAGCGCCTGGTTCAGCTGGTCGGCCGACACCGCGCCCGGCAGGCGGCGGCCGTCGGGCAGGAAGATCGTCGGCGTGCCGGTGACGTTCATCCCGCGGCCGAGCGCGAGGTTCTTGTCGAGCGCGGTCGTATCGCAGGCGCCGGCGCCGGTCGGCACGCGATGGTCGAGCATCCAGCCCTCCCAGGATTTCGCGCGGTCGGTCGCGCACCAGATCGCCTTCGACTTCGTGGTCGAATCGGGCGACAGCACCGGATACAGGAACGTGTAGACGGTCACGTTGTCGACCGACTGCAGCGTCGTCTCGAGGCGCTTGCAGTACGGGCAGTTCGGATCGGAGAACACCGCGATCTTGCGGGCGCCGTTGCCCTTGACGACCTTGATCGCGTTCGCGAGCGGCAGGCTCGCGAAGTCGATCTTGTTGAGGTCGGACAGGCGCGCGTCGGTCAGGTTCTTGTGCGTCTTGGTGTCGACGAGATCGCCGAGCAGCACGTAGTCGCCGGCTGCATCGCTATAGATGATCTGCGTGCCGAGGTTCACTTCGTACAGGCCCGCGATGGGCGACTTCGACACGCTCTTGATCGGCGCGTCGTTGCCGAGACGCGCTTGCAGCGTGGCTTTCAGCTTGTCGGTGGTCTGGTCGGCCTGCGCGGTACAGCCGAGCGTCGCCATCGTGACGGCCAGCGCCAGCGATGCGATGCGGATCGTTTTTTTCATCCTGTCGTTCCTTCAGCTCAATCGGAGTGCACGTCACAGTGTACGCCGTAACGGAGCCCAGTCCGACAGGCCGAGGGCGCGAAGGTTCGCTCAGCCGAGCGCGGCCGACACGAGCCAGCGCTTCACGAGCGGTTGCGCGCCGACGAACGCCATGCCCGCGTTGCGGACCGCCTTCGCGAACGAGCCCGGAACCGCGAACAGCCGCTGCAGCCCGTCGGTCGCGACCATCAGTGCGCGGATGTCCTCGCGGCGCGAGCGCTCGTAGCGGCGCAGCAGCACCGTATCGCCGAGGTTGCGGAAGCTCTCCTTGTTCGCGATCGCATCGGCGAGTGCCGCGACGTCGCGCAGCCCGAGGTTCATCCCCTGCCCCGCGAGCGGATGGATCAGGTGCGCGGCATCGCCGACGAGCGCGACGCGCGGGGCGATCAGCTTGTCGACGGTCTGCAGCGCGAGCGGGAAGCCGGCCGCCGGCGTCACGCATTCCAGCGTGCCGACCTGGCCGTGCGACACGCGCTCGACTTCCGCCGCGAGCTGCGCGGGATCGAGTGCGAGCAGTTCGTCCGCATGCGCGGTGTGCGCGGACCATACGAGCGACACGTGACCGTCCGGCAGCGGCAGCAACGCAATGATCTCGCCTTCGTGAAACCACTGACAGGCCGTCTCGCGGTGCGGCAGCGACGCCTTGAAGTTCGCGACGACGCCCGTCTGCCGGTAATCGCGCCGCTCGACCCTGGCCCCCATTTGAGAACGCACCCACGAATGCGCGCCGTCCGCGCCGACCACGAGGTCCGCTTCGAGCACCTTGCCCGACGACAGCGTCAGCACGGCCGCGTCGTCGCGCACGTCGAAGCCCTGTGCACGCGCGTCGAACCACGTGAGGTTCGGCTGGAACCGCAGCGCCGCGTCCAGCGACGTCTCGATCAGCGACGATTCGGCGATCCAGGCCAGTTGCGGCACGGATGCCTGGTACGCGGAGAAATGCAGCTCCGCGTGCGCGTCGCCGTACACGCGCATGTCGTACACCGGCGCGAGCCGGCCATGGTCGAGCGCCTGCCAGACCCGCAGCCGCTCCAGCAATGCCTGCGAGCTGGACGACAGCGCGTAGATGCGGGTGTCGAACGCGAGATCGGCGGGGCGCGGCGTGGCCGGCTGGGCGAGCAAGGCGGTCTTGTAGCCGGACTGGGTCAGTGCGAGCGCGGCCGTCTTGCCGACGAGCCCGCCGCCGACCACGGCGACGTCGAAGGTGTGGTGGGCAGTCATGGCGGGCATTATAGCCGTGGGGCCAATCCCTTACGCGGCCGGACTTTGCGGGAAATCAGCAGAATCGCAGGCGGGTCCTGCAGCGCGGCGGCCCGTCGCATCGGGCGTTCAGGTGAAGGCCGGAAACCGGGGCGTCGGCACGGTACAATAGCGCCTTTGAACGTCGGCCCGCCGCGCCCCGCGCGCCGGCCGTCCCTATTTTCCCGCGCCGCCGTGCCTTGTCCGGCCGCGCCGCTCCACCCGTCCGAAGGATTCCATGAGTCTCAAATGCGGCATCGTCGGCTTGCCCAACGTCGGCAAGTCCACCCTGTTCAATGCGCTGACCAAGGCCGGCATCGCCGCCGAGAACTACCCGTTCTGCACGATCGAGCCGAACGTCGGCATCGTCGAAGTGCCTGACACGCGCCTGAAGGCGCTCGCCGAGATCATCAACCCCGAGCGCATCGTGCCGGCCGTCGTCGAATTCGTCGACATCGCGGGCCTCGTCGCGGGCGCGAGCAAGGGTGAAGGCCTCGGCAACCAGTTCCTCGCGAACATCCGCGAAACCGATGCGATCACGCACGTCGTGCGCTGCTTCGAGGACGACAACGTCATCCACGTCGCCGGCAAGGTCAGCCCGATCGACGACATCGAAGTGATCAACACCGAACTCGCGCTCGCCGACCTCGGCACCGTCGAGAAGGCGCTCACGCGCTACTCGAAGGCCGCGAAGTCGGGCAACGACAAGGAAGCGGTGAAGCTCGCCGCGGTGCTCGAGAAGGTGCGCGCGCACCTCGACCAGGGCAAGGCCGTGCGCGGCCTCGATCTGTCGGACGACGAGCAGGCGCTGCTCAAGCCGTTCTGCCTGATCACCGCGAAGCCGGCGATGTACGTCGCGAACGTGAAGGACGACGGCTTCGAGAACAACCCGCACCTCGAAGCGGTGCGCAAGTACGCGGAAAGCGAGAACTCGCCGGTGGTCGCGGTGTGCGCGGCGATCGAGGCGGAAATCGCCGATCTCGACGATGCGGACAAGGAAGCGTTCCTCGCCGACATGGGCATGGAGGAGCCGGGCCTCGACCGCGTGATCCGCGCGGGCTTCAAGCTGCTCGGCCTGCAGACCTACTTCACCGCGGGCGTGAAGGAAGTGCGCGCGTGGACGATCCACATCGGCGACACGGCACCGCAAGCGGCCGGCGTGATTCACACGGACTTCGAGCGCGGCTTCATTCGCGCGCAGACGATCGCATTCGACGACTTCGTCGCGTACAAGGGCGAACAAGGTGCGAAGGAAGCCGGGAAGATGCGCGCGGAAGGGAAGGAATACGTCGTGCACGACGGGGATGTGATGAACTTCCTGTTCAACGTCTGAACCTCGCTCCGATACCCATGCACAAAGCCCGCATTTTGCGGGCTTTTTGATTTTCGATTCCGGCAACTGCATCGCATTACTGCATCGCGCAATCCGGCGTGCGCCCAACGCGGTTGCGCGGATGGTAACTTGACCAGACGAACTGACTGAAATAGCTCTCCGCGACCTCCGTCCATGTCCTGAGTCCATCGGCTTCCTGCAGCACATGCCTGGCGTTAACCAGCAACCACGACATCACGGCCTGGCTGTCGCGACACTTCGCGCATTCTCCTGAAGTACAGCAGCGCGCCAGCGTATGCAGGTCTGCGCGATACGCGTTGAATTTCGGCAACGCGGGCCACCCCGAGGCAAACCGTTCCGCATTCTGCGGATGACCTTCGCTGACACTCGGGCAACTGGCATAGCCGAATGTTCCCCAGGCGGTTTCCCCACGCATGAGTGCTGCCAGGTAGTACGGATGGCTCGCCACGGTTTCAGGGTATTTGGCCTTCAATTCGAGCAATACGTTCAGGAGTTGCTCCTCACCACGTCGCCGAAGCGGCCCGGCAACATCGTATGGACTGTAGTAATTGAACAGCAGTCGATTTCCGTTATCCCGGATCCTGCGCACCGTTTCTTCGATATAAGCCATTCCATCGATCGACACGGCAAAGACGAAACCTGCCCGTTCGTCGTCGCGATAATTAGCCAACGCCTTGTCGAACAAGCCAGTGAAACGCTTTCCGTTCGGGCCGATCGCGCGTAGTTCGTCATCGAGCGGGCCGCCACCGAACACCGAGACCGCAATGGTGACATCTTCGAAACCCTCGTAAGGAATTCGTCGAAGCCCGTTTGTCGAAACGGACACCTTCGGCATGTATTTCCTGAACACGCTTATCCGGTCCAGATAAAGCGCGGGCTCGCCGCCTATCAGCAATGGCGCGTTGATCCCGCGCGCCGCCTCATCCTTCACGCGTGCCTCGAGATGCAACGTATCGTTCAACTCATCCGACGCGACGTCGAATTCGTTTTCGAAGAACCAGCACCCCTTGCAGCGCAAATTGCATCGATTGGTGAGATGGTAAAGCGACGCGCGCGTCTCCCTCGCTTCGTTTCTGACTGCTTTGAAGCGCATCTTCATGTCGATTGAATCGTCCATCGTGGTCTCCTGATTTGAGGACGCAAGCGGGCCTGAGCGTCAACTCAGCAATCCTCTGGTGAGTTCCGGCCACAGCGACGCATGCTGGCGGCGGAACATGCCGACGTGACCGATTGCTCGGCCATCGCATTTTTCCGGGCTGATGAAATGGACGTGACATCTGGCTCGCGGCAACCATCGCAGCCAGTCTTCGATATTGGCCGGCGTCGCGAGCGGATCGTCAGTCGCTGCGACTACGGTGACGGGAGCGGAGAATTCGTTGTAGTAATGACGCGCAATGCCGACCCCGAACTCGTTCGCTACGTATCCGGGGCGGCGACACCATCGGGCCCACTGAAGCCCGACGCGTGCAGGCAGATCGTCGCCCCAGCCGAGCACCCGGGCAGGCACATAGCCGAGCAGACGTGCGGTAACCGGGACGTAGACATTTGCCAGCGACAATGCGGCAATTCGATTCGGCCACCGGATGTTGCCGACGTATCCGGATGAAGCGGATATCGCACACAGCGAGCGTACCGACGCGTGATTCGGCATCAGTCCGACCAGTTGTGCGCCGGCACTATGACCGATCAGATGCGCTTCGCTCGCGCCGGTTTCTCGAAGAAGCCAGTCAAGCGCTGCGGGCATGTCAAGCTGCCCCCAGTCTTGTTTGCGGGCACGCGACTGGCGAACGTGACGCACGTCGAGCGACGCCCCCATCCCCCGATAATCGAATACGAATACCGAATATCCCGTTGCGCGCAGCCAATCCGCGAATGGATAATAAAAGGACTGGCGAAGGCCCGTTGCAGGGCAAATGAGTACCGGCAAACAAGTGGCACCGGCCGCAGGAAAATACGTGCCCCCCAAGGGAAAACCGTCGCGTGCATGAAATGCAGCGCGTACACGGGGTATCGGCCGCCCGCTCATCGCTCTGGGCTCGATAGGGTGAACACGCGAAGATGCGCCCCGTATTCGGTAACGAACCTACGGCCTGGTTTCTGAATCCAGCCGTATAACAAAGGATTCCAAATCGATTCGCCCATCGATTCACCCCGGTTATCGAAGTGATCAATGTATTAAGTCACCGCCGCCAATGAAATCAGACAAGTTCGATTTTTGACCACAAATGTCGATGCCGCCGCTGTCGCCGAAAAATCCATGTCGACACGGGAAACGGCATCCGCTTGTTCTGAAAGACAAATGGCCGGACCGGCTTTTGCCGATCAGGCCATTTTTACGACGGGAACCTCTCCGCCAACCGACAGCGAACGCTCAGGCCCGCTGCCGCAGCGTCACTTCATCACATCGCCGACACCCGCCGCCCCGCCCCCGCTCGCGCATCGCGACCGCGCTTGTTCAGCCAAGACGCAAACAGCACGAGCAGCGCGAGCACCGCCGTCGCACCGACTTCCATCCGGTGTTCCTCGCTGACGAACATCACGGTCAGCGTGCCGCAGATGAACAGGATCACCGCCCACGTGAGCCACGGGAACAGCCACATCCGCAGCGTCAGGTCGGCGCCGCCCGATTCGAGCGTCTTGCGCATCCGCAGCTGTGAGATCGCGATCACGAGATACACGAGCAGCGCGATCGCACCCGACGTCGCCAGCAGGAAGCCGAACACCTGCTCCGGCATCAGGTAGTTCGCGATCACGGTCAGGAAACCGAATGCGGTCGATGCCAGCACGGCCGCACGCGGCGTACCGGTCGAATCGGTGCTGTGCAGGAACGCAGGTGCGTCCTTGCGCTTGGACAGCGAGAACAGCATCCGCGATGCTGTGTACAGCGCGGAATTCAGGCAGCTCGCGACCGACACGAGCACGATCACGTCGATGATCGCCTTCGCGTTCGGAATGCCGATCAGCTCCATCGCACGCTGATACGAGCCGTGCTTCGGCAGCAGCGGATCGTTCCACGGCACGATCGCCGCGACGACGAGGATCGAGCCGAGATAGAACAGCGTGATACGCCAGATGACGGAATTGGTCGCACGCACGATCTGGCGTTGCGGGTTGTCCGACTCGGCGGCCGCGATCGTCACGATCTCGGTACCGAGGAACGAGAACATCGTCGTCAGCATCGCCGCGAGCACCGCGCCGGCGCCGTTCGGCATGAAGCCCTGGTGCGCGAAGAGGTTCGACACGCCCGATACGGCCGGCGCGGGCACGATGCCGACGATTGCCGCACCGCCGATGCACAGGAACACGACGATCGCGACAACCTTGATCAGCGCGAACCAGAATTCGAATTCGCCGTAGTTCTTGACCGAGAAGAGGTTGGTGATCGTCAGCAGCAGCGTGATGCCGAGCGCGAAGATCCAGGTCGCGACGCCGGGGAACCACGCATTGAGGATGGTAGCCGCAGCGGTTGCCTCGATCGGGATCACGAGCACCCAGAACCACCAGTACAGCCAGCCGATGGAGAAGCCCGCCCAGTGACCGATCGCGCGATCGGCATAGGTCGAGAACGAACCGCTGTCCGGATGCGCGACGGCCATCTCGCCGAGCATGCGCATCACCAGCACGACCAGGACGCCCGCGATCGCATACGCGAGGATCGAAGCCGGGCCGGCTTCCGCGATTGCGTGGCCGGAGCCGACGAACAAGCCCGCGCCGATGACGCCGGCAATCGACATCATCGTCACGTGCCGCTGCTTCAGACCCGTGCCGAGGCCTGTCTTGCTTCCACTCATGTGTCTCTCTCCAAAAAACGGTTCCGGTATGACCGGGTGTCGCGTGAAGGCGGCGGGGAGTTGTCGTTGTTGAACCCGGCAGCCCGCCGCGCATGCGCGCATACGGGGAGGAAGCCGGGTCGAGCTGTTCCGGTCGGTGCGCGACGCAGTCTGCGAAGCCGCGGGTGCGATGCGGCGCACGAGGTGCCGGCGCATCGCGTGCGCCCCTTCCGTCGGCTGTCGGTCAGCCGCCTTCGAAGCGAAGGAGTGTAAGCATCAAACGGTTCTTCACTAAGAACCAATTGAAGAATTTCGATGGATCCACTTGTTGCATCGATGCGAACCGATGCAACGCATGATCCGGTTCGGCGTCCGCCTGCGGGCAGCCGGATCGGGCAAGTGATGACGGCGCGTGCCCGCTCGGCATCATGGTGAACACGTTCCGTCGAAGCGGATCGCGTGCGGCGCAGGCGCGGCTCAGTTGGCGTCGTCCGGCCCTGCGTCGCGCCATTTGGCCGGCACGATCGCGCGCCATTCGCGCAGAAGCAGGTTTCTCACGGCGTCGGGATGCGCGGCCGACAGGCGCACCAGCACGATCGGCCAGCCCGCATAGTGGTCGGTCAGGTAATACACGTCGGGTTCCGCTTCGATCAGCCACGCGCGCTCGTCGGGGCCGACGCCCTTCACGACGAGCGTATCGCCGTCCTCGCGCAGGCGAGCGAGCATCTTGCCCTTCACCTTGAGTGCGGGCGTGCCGTACGACGTCCCCTCCTCGACGCCGCGCCATGCCAGCGCGATCTGCCGCACTTCGTCGAATGTCACGATGCGCCTCCAGCCGTCGATGATCGAGATCCGGCCACCGTAGCGGAAATCGTAGATCGCGCCTAGCTGGAAGGCGCCGTGCCTTGCAGCGGGACGCGCGTCTAGCGGCCGGCCGCGCGCACGGCCATCTGCGCGCGTCCGGTGGTGGCGACGATCGCGAACGCGATCGCATTGGCAGCCGCGCTGGCCAGGATCGGCACGAGATAACCGCCACCCGCGTCGTAGATGAAACCGGCCGCAGCCGGCCCGATCAGCGTGCCGAACGCGATGCTCGTGTACAGCACGCCGATGATCGCGCTCACGTTGCGGCCGCCGAAGTAGTCCATCACGACGGCGGGCAGGACGGCGACCCAGCCGCCGTAGAACACGCCGAACACGAGTGCGAACGCGGCCAGCGTCGCGACGCTGCCGGCGCCGGCCCACGCGACGAGCGCGACGGCCATGCCCGCGAACATCGCGAGCAGCGATGCGCGGCGGCCGAAGCGGTCGGCGAGGCCACCGAGAAAGAAGCGCCCAGCCGTGCTGCCGACGCCGATCGCGCCGAGCAGCAGCACGGCCGTCGACGATGCGACGCCATGATCGAGCGCATACGGCACGAGGTGCACGAACGGCACGAAGACGCCGAACGAGCACACGAGGCACGCCGCGTAGAGGCTCGCGAACGGTCGCGACGTGACGGCCTCGCGCAGCGTCGCGCCGGTGGGCGCCGATGCGGCAGCCCGCGCGCGATCCACAGCGTTCACGGCGCCCGCGGCCCCTGCCGTGTGCCCGCCCGCTTCCGGCAAGCCTCCGCCGGCGGCCGGATGCACGGCCTCCCCGTCCGGCAACAGCCCGCGCCCGCGCGGGTCGTTCTCGATCAGCAGCGACATCCCGGCGCCGATCGCGACGGCGAGCGCCGCAAGCGTGAAATAGGCGCCGCGCCAGCCGACGTGCGCGATCAGCGCGGAGGCGAGCGGCGGCATCACGAGCGTGCCGACGCCGATTCCCGCGACCGCGAGCCCCGACGCGAAGCCGCGCCGCCGCACGAACCAGCGCTGCACGGCGCCGACGGCCGGCACATACGCGCAGCCGACGCCGAGGCCGACACCGAGCCCGTACGCGACATAGACCTGCAGCAGCGTATGCGCGGCGCCGGCCGCCGCGAGACCCGCCGCCGTCAGCAACATGCCGGTGACGGCGAGCCGCCGTGAGCCGAAACGATCGGCAAGCGGGCCGCTGACGATGCCGAAGCCGAAATACAGGAAGCCGGCCAGCGAGAACACGAGCGAGATCTGCCCGCGCGATGCGGCGAAATCCCGCTGCAGCGCTTCGACGAACGCGCTGAACGTGTACGCACTGCCGAAGCCGACGAACGTGACGGCGAACGCGGCCGCCACCACATACCAGCCGTAGAAGACGCGCGACGCGCGCGGGCCGCTCATGACGATGCTCCTCTCAGGTTCCGCCGGACGCCGCGCGGCGTCCGGATTGCCTCATGGATATAGTTGAACTATGTTGATCGCATCGACCGCCGCAAGTCAGCCGTGACGAATCCGATCCGATGCGACAACGGTACTCGCGCGCATGCATTGCCTCAAACGATATTTCGTCGGCCTTTCGCTTTAGAAAAACTCAATGAACCGTTCCCGTCTGCCACCGCTCAACGCGTTGCGCGCGTTCGAGGCGGCGGCCCGCCACCTGTCGGTGAAATCGGCAGCGGAAGAGCTGTCGGTCACGCCCGGCGCGGTGAGCCAGCTGATCCGCACGCTCGAGACCCATCTCGGCGTGCAACTGTTCGAGCGCGTGAACCGCGGCATCCTGCTGACCGCCGCGGGCCGCGACTATCTGCCGCCCGTGCGCAACGCGTTCCGGCAAATCGCCGACGCGTCGCAGCGCGTGTCGGGCGCCGCCGACAGCGGCGCGCTGACGGTGAGCGTCACGCCGTTTTTCGCATCCGCATGGCTCGTGCCGCGCCTCGCGCAGTTCCGCGACGCATGCCCGGACGTCGACCTGCAGATCGTCGCGAGCCATGCGCTCGCCGATTTCTCGCGCGACGGCGTCGACGTCGCGATCCGCCACGGTCTCGGCCGCTACATCGGGCTGTGCAGCGAACGGCTGCTGACCGTGGAGATCGTCGCGCTTGCGGCGCCGGAACTCGTCGCGCGGCTGGGCATGCCGGCCACGCCCGCCGACCTGGCCGGATGGCCGCATCTGCACGACGCCGAACGCAAGGGCTGGCACATCTGGTTCGACGCGCAGCGAATCGCCGATTTCGGCCCGCCGCGCGGCCCCGCGTTCGACGATTCCAGTCTGTTGCTGCAGGCGATCCTCGCCGGCCAGGGTGCCGGCCTGCTTCCGGCGGCGATGGTGCGCGGCGAGCTCGCGAGCGGCCGGCTCGTGCAGCTTGCCGACGTCGCGTGGCTCGACGACTTCGCGTACTACCTCGTCTATCCGCCGCATCATGCGGAGCGCGCGAAAGTCGCCGCGTTCCGCCGGTGGATTCTCGAGGCCGCCCAGGCCGACGGCGCGGCATCGATGACGGGCACGGCGTAGCGTCGCTGCAGCGCGGGGCGGCGGCAACGATCTCGAGCCGATCGGCTAACATGCGGCCCGGGCCGTCGGCCCGCCAGCCACCGGCAACGGACAACGACATCCGCAGAGAGACCATGCCAGCCCTGCTCCGCCGCGCGACACGCATCGCAACCCTGTCGGCCGCGCTGTTCGTCGCGTGCGCCGCCCTGCCGCCCGCGGCGCACGCCTATCGCGCGTCGCCCGGCTACGGCAGCGAAGCCGACCTCGACCGGCACGACACGTACCGCAATCGCGACGGCGACACCGTCCATGCACCGGCGCATTCGAAATCGGGCCGCGTGCCCGAGGGCGCGAGCGCGCGCTGCCGCGACGGCACGTACAGCTTCAGCCGCCATCGGCGCGGCACCTGCTCCGGGCACGGCGGCGTCGCCGGATGGCTGTGAACGCGGGTCGGCCGAATGGCCAGCGCGGTGCCAGCGGCAGCCGGCGCCGAAGTACAATACGCGCTCGCGCCGCCAACCCGCGGCGACACCGCCGCGCCCCGCGCGGCACGCTCCGTACCGAATCACCCGACGCCACGCACGCCGATGCGCTGCGCGGCAGTCTCAACCCTTTCTGAGTTTCACACCCAAATGGCCCAATACGTTTTCACGATGAACCGGGTCGGCAAGATCGTGCCGCCCAAGCGCCAGATCCTGAAGGACATCTCGCTGTCGTTCTTTCCCGGCGCGAAGATCGGCGTGCTCGGCCTGAACGGCTCGGGCAAGTCGACGCTGATCCGCATCATGGCGGGCGTCGACAAGGACATCGAAGGCGAAGCGACGCCGATGCCGAACCTGAACATCGGCTACCTGCCGCAGGAACCGCAGCTCGATCCGACGAAGACGGTGCGCGAAGCCGTCGAGGAAGGCCTCGGCGACCTGTTCCAGGCGAACAAGAAGCTCGAGGAAATCTACGCGGCCTATGCGGAACCGGACGCCGACTTCGACGCGCTCGCGGCCGAGCAGGCGAAATACGAAGCGATCCTCGCGTCGAGCGACGGCGGCAGCCCCGAGCAGCAGCTCGAAGTGGCCGCCGACGCGCTGCGCCTGCCGGCGTGGGACGCGAAAATCGAGCATCTGTCGGGCGGTGAAAAACGCCGCGTCGCGCTGTGCAAGCTGCTGCTCGAGAAGCCGGACATGCTGCTGCTCGACGAACCGACCAACCACCTCGACGCGGAATCGGTCGACTGGCTCGAGCAGTTCCTGGTGCGCTTCCCGGGCACCGTCGTCGCCGTCACGCACGATCGCTATTTCCTCGACAACGCGGCCGAGTGGATTCTCGAACTCGACCGCGGCCACGGCATTCCGTGGAAGGGCAACTACAGCAGCTGGCTCGACCAGAAGGAAGAGCGCCTGAAGCAGGAAGAAGCGTCGGAATCGGCGCGCCAGAAGGCGATCAAGAAGGAACTGGAGTGGGTGCGCCAGAACCCGAAGGGCCGCCAGGCGAAGTCGAAGGCGCGTATCGCGCGCTTCGAGGAGCTGAACAGCCAGGAATACCAGAAGCGCAACGAAACGCAGGAAATCTTCATTCCGGTCGGCGACCGCCTCGGCAATGAAGTGATCGAGTTCAAGAACGTCAGCAAGTCGTTCGGCGACCGCCTGCTGATCGACAACCTGAACTTCAAGATTCCGGCCGGCGCGATCGTCGGCATCATCGGCCCGAACGGCGCCGGCAAGTCGACGCTGTTCAAGATGCTGACCGGCAAGGAACAGCCGGATTCGGGCGAAGTCGTGATGGGCCCGACCGTGAAGCTCGCGTACGTCGACCAGAGCCGCGATGCGCTCGACGGCTCGAAGACGGTGTTCGAGGAAATCTCGGGCGGCGCCGACGTGCTGACGGTCGGCAAGTACGAAACGCCGTCGCGTGCGTACATCGGCCGCTTCAACTTCAAGGGCGGCGACCAGCAGAAGATCGTCGGCAACCTGTCGGGCGGCGAACGCGGCCGCCTGCACCTCGCGAAGACGCTGATCTCCGGCGGCAACGTGCTGCTGCTCGACGAACCGTCGAACGACCTCGACGTCGAAACGCTGCGCGCGCTGGAAGACGCGTTGCTCGAATTCGCGGGCTCGGTGATGGTGATCTCGCACGATCGCTGGTTCCTCGACCGGATCGCGACGCACATCCTCGCGTTCGAAGGCGATTCGCAGGTCACGTTCTTCGACGGCAACTACCAGGAATACGAAGCCGACAAGCGTGCGCGCCTCGGCGAGGAAGCCGCGAAGCCGAAGCGCCTGCGCTACAAGCCGATCAGCCGCTAAGTGGCGCGGCCCGTGCATCCGGCGACACGACGCCGGGTGCCGAACGCGGCCGCTTCCAGATCGGCAGAACGAAAAAGCGGGCTCATGGCCCGCTTTTTTCATCCGGCGGTCCGGCGCGACGCCTACGCGAGCGCGCCCAGCTCGCGCAAACGCGCCTCGGTCGCGGCCGCGCTCGTGTGATGAATGCCATGCCAGCCGAGTGCCGTCGCGGCCGCGGCATTCTTCGCGTTGTCGTCGATGAACACGAGCTCATGCGGCGCAATGCCCGGCAGGTGCGGATCGATCCGCGCATGCATCTCGCGGTAGATCGCCGGATCGGGTTTCACGAGCTTCACGCGGCCCGACACGACGATGTCCTTGAAACGCCGCAGCACCGGGAAGTTGTCCCACGCATACGGAAAGGTCTGCGCGGACCAGTTGGTCAGCCCGAAGAGCGGCATCCCCTGCGCATCGAGCCGGTCGACGAGCGCGACGCCTTCGTCGAGCACGCCGCCGATCATCTCGTGCCAGCGCGCGTAGAACGCGCGGATCAGCGTCTCGTGCGCCGGAAACTTCGCGACCAGCTCGCTCGTCCCTTCGTCGATCGTCTGCCCGCCGTCCTGCCGGATCACCCAGTCCATCGCGCACACGTGCGAGAGGAACCAGCGGCGCTCGGCTTCGTCCGGAATCAGTTGCCGGTACAGGTAGTCGGGGCTCCAGTCGATCAGCACGCCGCCGAAATCGAACACCACCGCCTTGATCGTCATGCGAACTCCGTGGCGAGCACGTCGGCGAGCGGACGCGGCGTCACCGCATTGCCCGACAGCGTATTGTTTTCCCACACGAAGTGATGATGCGCGACGATCTGCGCGGCCGACAGGTGCGCGCGCTCGTTCGTCGTGTGCAGGTCGGACACGACGGTCGTCCGGTAGCCGAGCAGTGCCGCGCGGCGCGCGGCCGAATCGACGCAGAACTCGGTCGCATAACCGCAGATCAGCACCGAACGGATGCCATGGCCGTCGAGCTGCGCGGCGAGCGGCGTGTCATGGAACGAATCGCTCACCTGCTTGCGGATGCGCCAGTCGGCGCGACCGACGATCAGTTCCTCATGCAGTTCCCAGCCGGGCGTGCCGGGCACGATGTCGTCGTCCGCATCGCCGTCGTGCTGCACGAAGCACACGGGCGCGTTTGCCGCACGAGCCGCCGCCGTCAGCCGGTTGATGCCCGACACGACGTCGTCGAGCCGGTACGCGGGCCGCGCCCGCTGCACCAGCCCCCGCTGCATGTCGATCACGATCACTGCGGTGTCTGCCATCGATTGCCCTCTCCGTCGTGGTCCGGCCGTCGCGCGGCCGGTATCTGTCGTGTATTGCGCGTCGCGTCAGATCGGCTGCGTGCGCGCGTCGAGCCACGCCTTCGCGTCGCCGCTCACGTGCCGGCCAACGCGCTCGCGCACGGTCGCGTGATACGCGTTCAGCCACGCGCGTTCTTCCTCATGCAGCATCTCGATCAGCACGCAGCGCGTGTCGATCGGGCACAGCGTCAGCGTCTCGAACGCGAGGAAATCGCCGAATTCGGTCTGCCCGCCCGCGCGATTCACGACTAGGTTTTCGATCCGGATGCCCCATTTGCCGGGCCGGTACACGCCCGGCTCGATCGACGTGATCATCCCCTCTTCCATCGCCGTGTACGGCTCGGCCGGCGCGTAGTGCGAGATGACCTGCGGGCCCTCGTGCACGTTCAGGAAGTAGCCGACGCCGTGACCGGTGCCGTGGCCGTAGTCGAGCCCGGCCGCCCACATCGGCGCGCGCGCGATCGCGTCGAGCATCGGCGAGCGGATGCCGCGCGGGAAGCGTGCGCGCGACAGCGCCATCATCGACTTCAGCACGATCGTGAAATCGCGGCGCTGCAGGTCGCTGACCGTGCCGACCGGCACGACGCGCGTGATGTCGGTGGTGCCGGTCGTGTACTGGCCGCCCGAATCGACGAGCAGCAGGCCGTCGCCGGCGATCGTCGCGTGCGACTCGGGCGTCGCGCGATAGTGCGGCATCGCACCGTTCGCGTTGAAGCCGGCGATCGTCGCGAAGCTCGGCGACACGTAGCCGGGGCGCCGTGCGCGCGCGGCCGTGAGTTGCTCGTCGATCGTCAGCTCGGTGATCGTCTCGCGGTTCACCGCCTGCTCGAACCACGCAAAGAATTCTGCGAGCGCGGCGCCGTCGTGCTCCATCGTCACGCGCACGTGCTCGATCTCGGCGGACGTCTTGCGCGACTTCGCGAACGTCGACGGGTTCACGGCCTCGATCAGTTTCACGCCGGCCGGCACGGCCTCGAGCGTGCCGAACGTCACGCGGCGCGGATCGATCAGCAGCGTCGCGCCGTCGGGCAGCGCCGCGAGCGACGCGCGCGCGGCGTCGTACGCGCGGACCTCGACGCCGTCCTGCGCGAGCGACGCGGCCAGCGCCGGCGACACCTTGCCGTCGGCGACGAACAGCGTCGCGCGATCGGCCCCGATCATCGCGTGCGCGACGAACACGGGGTTGAAGTTGACGTCGGCGCCGCGCAGGTTGAACAGCCACGCGAGATCGTCGAGCGTCGACACGAAATGCCATTGCGCGCCCTGCGCGTGCATCGCGCGGCGCACTTCGGCGAGCTTGCTCGCGCGCGTCGTGTCGGCCTGCGGCGCCACGTGCTCGAACACCGCGTCGCCCGGCAGCCCCGGGCGCTCCGGCCAGATCGCGTCGAGCAGGTCGAGATCGGTGCGCAGCGCGATGCCGCGCGCGCTCAGCGCGGCCGTCAGCGCGCGTGCCGCCGCGACGCCGAGCACGGCGCCGTCGACGCCGACCGTCGCCCCGGCCGGCACGTTCTGCGCGAGCCAGTCGACGTGCGGCGCACTCTGCTGCCCGCCCGTCATCTTCATCAGTTGGACGCCCGTGCCGGCGAGTTCGGCCTCGGCCTGCACCCAGTAGCGGCTGTCGACCCACAAGCCCGCGAAATCCGCGGTCACGACCAGCGTGCCGACCGAGCCCGTGAAGCCGGACAGCCAGCGTCGCGCCTGCCAGCGCTCGGGCAGGTACTCGGACAGGTGAGGATCGGCGGACGGCACGAGATAGGCGGCCAGATCCTCGCGGACCATCGCGCCGCGCAGCAGCGCGAGGCGGGCCGGCACCGACGAGACTTCGGGGAGACGGGCATTCATGATTTCACCTGAGAGCGTTCAGCGACGGGCCGACACGGCGACCGTCACGGCTACGGCGAGGAACGCGACACCGGTGCAGACCGGCCATTCGAGCGTTTCGCCGTCGTAAAACAGTCCAGAGAGATTGCCGGCCATGCGCGCGGCGGCGGCGCTTGCGATGCCGACCAGCACCACGATCCACCATGCCGGCCGGCCCGTGCGCCGCATCGGATGCAGCCACCGGCCGAACAGCCCGACGGCCGCTCCCAGGACAAGGATTCCAAACCAGTTCATTCGACGCCTTCTATAAATTCAGATTCGTCCCATAGGCGTGAACGTTGCCAGCGGCTAGCATCGATTCATCCATCGAACCCGAGACCAGCCGGGCGCCGCGAACATTCGAGTGTAGGGGCCGACCCGACGTTATGGCAAGCGCGCGCCCGCAGGCGTATTGAAGAAATCCTCATGCGAATCGCTCTCATCGATCCGGAGGCGCATCATGCTGCGCTCCTGAACCGCCTGCTGTTCGCCGGCGGCCATGTGTGCCACGCGTTTCCGTCCAGCGCGGCATTCTTCGAGTGGCTCGCCACCGATACCTGCGACATGCTGATCATCGGCAACTGGGCCGGCGACCAGCCGGCCGAGGAAGTCATTCCGCGGGCGCAGGCGATCCTGCCCGGGCTGCCGGCCATCGCCGTGATGCAGCTGCCGCGCGAAAGCGAAGTCGTGTCGTGCCTGCACGCTGGGGCCGACGACTGCCTCGTGCGCCCGGTGAGCGGCCCCGAGCTGCTCGCACGCGTCAACGCGCTGAGCCGGCGCGCAGGTGTCCGGCGGCCGCCGAATCGCTCGCGCGAAATGTATGGAGAATACGCGTTCGATGCGACCCACAGCCTCGTGCGCTTCGGCGATGCGATCGTCGCGCTCACGCCGAAGGAGTTCCGCTTCGCACAGCTGCTGTTCGCGAACCTGTCGCGGCCCGTGTCGCGCGCCCATATCCTCGAAACGGTGTGGGGCCGCCGCCGCGACATGAAGTCGCGCACGCTCGACACCCATGCGTCCCGGCTGCGCAGCAAGCTGCGGCTGCTTCCGGAGCACGGCTACCGGCTTCTGCCGCTCTACGGCTACGGCTACCAGCTCGACCGCGTGCCGATCGAGCCCCCAAATTCGAGGCCGCGCCACGCCGATGCCCGGTATGCCGCAAGTGAGGAAATCGCTGAAACGCTATAATATGGGGCTAAACGATAGCCCTCGATATGCAACTCCTCACGATCGGAATCAACCACCACACTGCGCCTGTCGCCCTGCGCGAACGCGTGGCGTTTCCGCTCGAGCAAATCAAGCCGGCTCTCGTCACGTTCAAGAACGTGTTCCTCGGCCCCCAGGCGCCGAATGCGCCCGAAGCGGCAATCCTCTCCACCTGCAACCGCACCGAACTCTATTGCGCGACCGACGATCGGGCCGCCCGCGAGGGTGCGATTCGCTGGCTGTCGGAGTACCACCAGATTCCGGTCGACGAACTCGCCCCGCACGTCTATGCGCTGCCGCAATCGGAAGCGGTCCGGCACGCATTCCGCGTCGCGTCGGGTCTCGATTCGATGGTGCTCGGCGAAACGCAGATCCTGGGCCAGATGAAGGATGCGGTGCGCACCGCGACGGAAGCCGGCGCGCTCGGCACCTATCTGAACCAGCTGTTCCAGCGCACGTTCGCCGTCGCGAAGGAAGTGCGCGGCACGACCGAGATTGGCGCGCAGTCGGTGTCGATGGCCGCCGCCGCGGTCCGCCTCGCGCAGCGCATCTTCGAAAAAGTGTCGGATCAGCGCGTGCTGTTCATCGGCGCCGGCGAGATGATCGAGCTGTGCGCGACGCACTTCGCCGCGCAGAGCCCGCGCGAGCTCGTCGTCGCGAACCGCACGGCCGAACGCGGCCAGCGGCTCGCCGAACGTTTCAACGGCCGCGCGATGCCGTTGTCGGACCTGCCGGCCCGCATGCACGAATTCGACATCATCGTGTCGTGCACCGCGTCGACGCTGCCGATCATCGGCCTCGGCGCGGTCGAACGTGCGGTGAAGGCGCGCCGCCACCGGCCGATCTTCATGGTCGACCTCGCGGTGCCGCGCGACATCGAGCCGGAAGTCGGCAAGCTGAAGGACGTGTTCCTCTACACCGTCGACGATCTCGGTGCGATCGTGCGCGAAGGCAACGCATCACGCCAGGCCGCGGTTGCACAAGCCGAGACGATCATCGAAACCCGCGTGCAGAACTTCATGCAGTGGCTCGACACGCGCAGCGTCGTGCCGGTGATCCGTCACATGCATACGCAGGCCGACGCGCTGCGCCGCGCGGAAGTCGAGAAAGCGCAGAAGCTGCTCGCGCGCGGCGACGATCCGGCCGCCGTCCTCGAAGCGCTGTCGCAGGCGCTCACCAACAAGCTGATCCACGGCCCGACGAGCGCGCTCAACCGCGTGAACGGCACCGACCGCGATTCGCTGATCGACCTGATGCGCGGCTTCTACCAGCACGCGCCGCGCTCGAACGACCAGTCCGGCCACTAGCGCCGGCCGGTTGCCCCTGCCGCCGGCCGCGCGCCGGCCTATCCTTTTCGAATACCCCTTTTGTCCGGGAGCGTCGCTCCACACCATGAAGACGAGCATGCAACGCAAGCTCGACCAGCTGTCTATCCGGCTGGCCGAACTGAACGACCTGCTGAGCCGCGAAAACGTCACGGCCGACCTCGACCAGTACCGCAAGCTGACGCGCGAACACGCGGAACTCGGCCCGGTCGTCGAGCAGTACGCGCTGTGGCGCCAGTCGCGCAGCGACGAGACGGCCGCGCAGGAGCTGGTCGCCGATGCATCGATGCGCGATTTCGCCGAAGACGAGATTCGCAGCGCGCGGGAACGCATGGTTCGCCTCGAAGGCGAGTTGCAGAAGATGCTGCTGCCGAAGGACCCCAACGACGACCGCAACATCTTCCTCGAAATCCGCGCGGGCACCGGCGGCGACGAATCGGCGCTGTTCGCGGGCGACCTGCTGCGCATGTACCTGCGCTTCGCGGAACGCCAGCGCTGGCAGGTCGAGATGATGTCGGAGAGCCCGTCGGATCTCGGCGGCTACAAGGAAGTGATCGTGCGGATCGCCGGCCAGGGTGCCTACTCGCGGCTGAAGTTCGAATCGGGCGGCCATCGCGTGCAGCGCGTGCCGGCGACCGAGACGCAGGGGCGCATCCACACGTCCGCCTGCACGGTCGCGGTGATGCCGGAAGCCGACGAAATCGGCGAGGTCGAGATCAATCCGGCCGACCTGCGGATCGACACGTTCCGCGCGTCGGGTGCGGGCGGCCAGCACATCAACAAGACCGATTCGGCGGTGCGCGTCACGCACATCCCGACCGGGATCGTCGTCGAGTGCCAGGACGACCGCTCGCAGCACAAGAACAAGGATCGTGCGCTGAAGGTGCTCGCCGCGCGCATCAAGGACAAGCAGTATCACGAGCAGCACGCGAAGGAAGCGGCGACGCGCAAGAGCCTGATCGGCTCGGGCGACCGCTCGGAGCGGATCCGCACGTACAACTTCCCGCAGGGCCGGATGACCGATCACCGGATCAACCTCACGCTGTACCGGCTCGAGGCGCTGATGGACGGCGATCTCGACGAACTGATCGGCGCGCTCGTCACCGAACACCAGGCCGAACTGCTCGCGTCGCTCGGCGACACCGACTGAGGTCGCGATGCCCGACACCACCGCCGACGATCTGCTGCGCGCGTCGCCGCTCGACCCGGTCGATGCGCGCGTGCTCCTCGCGTACGCGCTCGGCTGGACCCGCACGCAGCTGATCACGCGCGGCGACGCCCCGCTCGAGCCCGCCGCGATCGCGCGCTACCGGGCGCTCGAAGTGCGCCGCGTCGCGGGCGAGCCGGTCGCGCAGCTCGTCGGGATGCGCGAATTCTTCGGCCGGCCGTTCGATGTGACGCCCGACGTGCTGATCCCGCGCCCCGAAACCGAACTCCTCGTCGAAGCCGCGCTCGACGCGATCGACGGTCGCCCGCATCCGGCCGTGCTCGATCTCGGCACCGGCAGCGGCGCGATCGCCGTGTCGATCGCCGCCGAACGGCCCGACGCACGCGTGTGGGCGCTCGACCGCTCATCGGCCGCGCTCGACGTCGCCCGGCGCAACGCGCACAAGCTGCTCGACGCGCGCCGCCCCGGCGGCCCGCTGCACTGGCTGCAGAGCGACTGGTACGCCGCGCTCGAGCCGACGCTCGCGTTCGACACGATCGTCAGCAATCCGCCGTACATCGCGCAGCACGATCCGCACCTCGCGCAGGGCGACCTGCGGTTCGAGCCGCGCGGCGCGCTCACCGACGATGCCGACGGCCTCAGCGCGATCCGCACGATCGTCGCAGGCGCCGGCGCGTACCTGAAACCGGGCGGCACGCTCTGGATCGAGCACGGCTACGACCAGGCCGAAGCCGTGCGTGCCTTGCTCGTGTCACGCGGCTTCGTCGCGGTCGAATCGCTCGCCGATCTCGCCGCGATCGAACGCACCACGGGCGGCCGCCGGCCCGTCTGACGGCCGGCCCGCCCGGTTGAAATCCGCTATCATTTCGTTCTAACGCCCCGCCAACGCAAGGTCAGTCATGGACACCCAACAACGTATCAAGCAAATCGTCGACGAAAACCAGGTCGTGCTCTTCATGAAGGGCAACGCGCAATTCCCGATGTGCGGCTTTTCGGGCCGCGCCGTGCAGGTGCTGAAAGCCTGCGGCGTCGACCAGTTCAAGACGGTCAACGTGCTCGAGGACGACGAGATCCGCCAGGGCATCAAGGAATTCTCGAACTGGCCGACCATCCCGCAGCTGTACGTGAAGGGCGAATTCATCGGCGGCTCGGACATCATGATGGAGATGTACCAGTCGGGCGAACTGCAGCAACTGTTCGCCGCCGCGTAACGCCCCGTTCCCGATGGCATCTCCCAGCGCGCCGCCACGCCGGCTGATCGTCGCGATCACCGGCGCCACCGGCGCGGTCTACGGCGTGCGGCTGCTCGAATTGCTGCGCGCCGCCGGCGGCGTCGAAACGCATCTGCTGGTTTCGAACGCCGGCTGGCTCAATATCCAGCATGAATTGCAGCTGTCGAAGGCCGAAGTCGAAGGCCGGGCGGATGTCGTGCATTCGGTACGCGATGTCGGCGCGACGATCGCGTCCGGTTCGTTCGCAACCGACGGGATGGTGATCGCCCCGTGCTCGATGAAGACGCTCGCGAGTGTCGCGCACGGCCTGTCGGACAACCTGATCACGCGCGCGGCCGACGTCATGCTGAAGGAACGCCGCCGTCTCGTGCTGATGGTGCGCGAAACGCCGTTCAACCTCGCGCATCTGCGCAACATGACCGCCGTGACCGAAATGGGCGGCATCGTGTTTCCGCCGCTGCCCGCGTTCTACGCGATGCCGAAGACGATCGAGGAACTCGTCGACCAGACCGTCACGCGCGTGCTCGACCTGTTCGCGCTCAGCGCACCGATGACGACGCCGTGGGCCGGCATCCGGCCCGCACGGTAAGCCGCTCGACGCGGCGCTTCGGCGCCGTTCTCCACGCATCTTCGTCGATTCGGCCGCCTTCCGGTTCGATCCAGCCACGCCCAGCCTCCCCGCGCCTGCTCCCACGCACCCGAATCGGCCGAATTATCAACCATTGCGATTCAATCAAATTCCGGCAAGCCGATTTATCAATGTCCGGTGCGCGCCTATAGTCACAGGCAACCCACTATTGCAGGCTCCCCACCATGAACCGCTTGCCTTCGCTTTACCTGTCACACGGCGCCCCGACGCTGCCGATCGACCCGACGCTGCCGTCCGGCGCATTCACGCACCTCGGCGCCGAATTGCCGCGCCCCCGCGCGGTGCTGATGCTGTCCGCGCACTGGGGCACGCAGCAGCCGGTCGCGAGCGTGGCCGCGCACCCGGAAACGATCCATGACTTCTACGGCTTCCCGCGCGCACTGTACGAGATCCGCTACCCGGCACCGGGCGCGCCCGAGGTCGCCGAGCGGGCGGCCGCGCTGCTGAACGCGGCCGGCATCGCGACAGCGACGACCGAGCACGGTCTCGACCACGGCGCGTGGGTGCCGATGCTGCTGATGTTCCCGGAGGCCGACGTACCCGTCGCGCAGCTGTCGATCCAGCCGCGTGCGGACGCGGCCCATCACTTCGCGCTCGGCCGCGCGCTGCGGCCGCTGCGCGACGAAGGCGTGATGGTGATCGGCTCGGGCCAGATCACGCACAACCTGCGCGCGGCCGATTTCAGCGCGGCGCCCGAGGATGCGGACCCGCGCGTCGCGGAATTCACCGACTGGTTCGAGGCGAAGCTCGCCGCGCGCGACGTCGACGCGCTGCTCGACTATCGCCGTCAGGCGCCGCACGCGGCGCTGATGCATCCGACCGACGAGCACCTGCTGCCGGTGTTCACTGCGCTCGGCGCAGCCGACGACGACTACCAGCTCGGCATCCAGTCGCTCGGCACGTATCAACGCGTGCTCGCGATGACGAACTACGTGTTCGCAAGCGCGGCCGCCTGAATCGCGCGACACGGCGACACAAGCGCCGAGCACAAATAAAAAGCCCGCCCGAGCATCGCTCGGACGGGCTTTTTTGCGCTTTCCGCCACCGCCGATTCCGGTGGCAGGTCAGGCGTCAGGCACCGACCCCTTCAAGGATCTCGTCGTGCGACTCGCGCTCGTCGAGATACTGGGTCCGGTAACCGGTATTCACGCCCCAGAAGTAGAACACCAGCGAGATTGCCGCGACGATCAGCATGTCCCAGCCGTACGGCAGCACGCCGTAACCGCCGAACTCCTTGCTGCCGACCAGCGACAGCACGGCCATCGTCGGCAGGTACGCGACCAGCCACCATGCGGCCTTCAGGTCGGCGCCCCAGCCGGTCCAGCCCGACTTCGCCTGGAAGTAGAAATACACCGGCAGCGCGACGATCATCAGCAGGATGATTTCGCCCGTCAGCGGCCACTTCGCCCAGTACAGGATCAGCGACGCGCAGACGAACGCGAACGGTGCGATCAGCTTCATCAGCGGGATCGACAGCGGACGCTCGATGTCGGTCGCCGCGCGGCGCAGCGCCATCAGGCTGATCGGGCCGGTCAGGTACGAGATCACCGTTGCGACCGAGATCACTGCCGCGAGCGAGCTCCAGCCGCGGAAGAAGAACAGGAAGATGAACGACACGAGCAGGTTGAACCACATCGCCTGGCGCGGCACGCCGTAGATCGGGTGCACGTTGCCGAACATCTTCGGCATCGTGTTGTTGCGCTCCATCGCGTAGATCATGCGGGTGGTCGTCGCCATGTAGGTCGTACCGGTGCCGCTCGGGCTGATGAACGCGTCGACGTACAGCAGGATCGCGAGCCAGTTCAGGTTCAGCGCGATCGCGAGTTCGGCGAACGGCGACGAGAAGTTGAACTGCGACCAGCCCTTCGCGACGTCGGCCGGATTCACCGAACCGATGTACGCCATCTGCAGCAGCACGTAGATCACGAGTGCGATCAGGATCGACGTGATCACCGCGAACGGCACGCTGCGCGACGGATTGCGCGCTTCGCCGGCCAGGTTCACCGGGCTCTGGAAGCCGTTGAACGCGAACACGATACCGCTCGTCGCGACCGCGGTCAGCACGGCCGACCAGCCGTACGGCGCGAAGCTTGCATTCGATGCGGTGCCGAGGTTTTCCGAGTGGAAGCTCGACAGCATCAGGCCGAGGATCGTGAGGCCGGGGATCAGGAACTTGAAGATCGTGATCGCGGTGTTCGCACGTGCGAAGGCCTTGACGCCCCAGTAGTTCAGCATGAAGTAGATGACGACCAGCACGGCCGACAGCAGCAGGCCGGGTGTCGTCAGCTCGCCGTTCACGAACAGCGCATGCGCCCACGGATACTGCCACGTGCTCATGTACTGGATCGACGCTTCCGCCTCGATCGGGATCACCGATACGATCGCGATCCAGTTCGCCCACGCGCTGATGAAGCCCACCAGCGAACCGTGCGAGTAGCGCGCGTAGCGCACCATGCCGCCCGACTCGGGGAACATCGCACCGAGTTCAGCGTACGTCAGCGCAATCGCGAGAATTACGACCGCGCCGATGATCCATGCGCAAATCGCCGCCGGACCGGCAATCTTCGCAGCCTTCCAGGCGCCGAACAGCCAGCCCGAACCGATAATCGAACCCAGCCCCGTCAGCATCAGTGCAAACGGGCCGATGTTCCGTTGAATAGAACTCTTCACATCCTCTCCTATGTCTCAAAAAGCATGGTCGGCCCGCGGTCCGGGATCGGCTCGGACAGCAGCGCGCATGCAATTTTGGGGGGAAGGATCACCCGATCGGGGCAACCCGTCCACGCGGCGCGTAGTTTAACGGTTGCACCTCCAAGTTGGCGCCAAAATCGTTCGGCCCCTACAAAAAAGTCGCATCGTTTGCAAGGTTTGTAAACCTTAACTCCGCAATAACCCTGAGTGCATGGAAATCCGGTTGACCGCGCGACCGATTACCCGTATAAACAACGTTGCAGGATTTCAAGCGGCGAGTGAATTGGTTCTTTCGTAGTTCGCCCATCAACGGTACTCCGGTTGGTCCCATTACCCCTTCCTTGATTTTCCGCACCCCATGGGCCTCGGCCCCGTTTTATCTTTTTAGGAACAAGTAACATGGCAACCGGTACCGTCAAGTGGTTCAATGACGCAAAGGGCTTCGGCTTCATCACCCCGGAAGGCGGCGGCGACGATCTGTTCGCGCACTTCTCGGAAATCCGCGTCGAAGGCTTCAAGACGCTGCAAGAAAACCAGAAGGTTGAATTCGAAGTGAAGACGGGCCCGAAGGGTCTGCAAGCTGCGAACATCCGTCCGGTCTAAGTTCGGCGCGATAATTCGTGTAAAAAAGCCCCGCTTCGGCGGGGCTTTTTGTTTTCCGGCGCGGGCGGCCATGCGGCCGCCACCGATCGAGAATGGCCTCCGGTCAGCCGAACAGCCGCTGCGCGTGAATGCCGAGCCCGGTCGCGACACTCGCGAGGCGATCGCCGAACACCGGCTGCGCGTCCGGGAATGCGCCGGCGAGCGCACCCGACAGGAACGCGAGCCCGGTCGAGCCGCCGGTGAAATACAGCGCGCCGACGTCGCGCGGCGCGACGCCCGCCAGCCGCACCGTTTCGCGCGCGGCATCGACGATGCGCGCCGTGTCGTCGACGCTCGCGTCGACCAGGCGTTCGGCGTCGAACGCGATCTGCAGATCCTCTTCCACGTCGTTCAGGTCGATCATCGTCTCCCCGCCCGCCGCCACGCCGATCTTCGCTTCTTCCGCGCGCGCCATCAGTGCATGCCCGAGCCGCTGCTCGACCACGCGCGTGAGCCGGTCGTACTGCCGCACGTCCTGGTACAGGTGCTTCATCAGCTTCAGCTCGCCCAGCCGCTTCGGCGTGTAGACCGTGTTGATGAGGTGCCAGGTCGCGAGGTCGAAGTAGATCCGGTTCGGCAGCTCGCGTCCCTCGGGATCGAGCGCGCGGTAGCCGAACGCCGGCAGGATCGCCGCCAGCTCGACGCGCCGGTCGTAATCGGTGCCCGCGACGTGCACGCCGTGGTGCGCGAGCACGTCGTCCTTGCGCTCGAGGCGCGCCATCCGCTCCGGCCCGACGCGCACCAGCGAGAAGTCCGACGTACCGCCGCCGATGTCGGCGACCAGCACGAGCCGCTCGGCCTGCTGGCGCGACTCGTAGTCGAACGCGGCCGCGATCGGTTCGTACTGGAAATGCACGTCCGCGAACCCGACCGACTGCGCGGCCGCTTCGAGCTGGTCCTGCGCGAGACGGTCGGCGCGCGGATCGTCGTCGACGAAGAACACCGGCCGGCCGAGCACCGCGCGACCGATCGGCGCGCCGGCGCGCGCTTCGGCCTTGCGTTTCAGGTGCGTCAGGAAGCGCGCGATGATCTCCGTGTACGCCATCGCGCTGCCGTCGCCGAGATCGGTCGTGGTTTCCGCGAGCGGCGAGCCCAGGATGCTCTTCATCGAGCGCATCAGGCGGCCGTCGAAACCGTCGATATAGGACGCGAGCGCCGCCCGGCCGTATTCGACCGTCTGCTCGTCGTTGTTGAAGAAGATCGCGGTGGGCAGCGTCAGGTGGTCGCCCTCGACGGGCGCGAGGCGCATGGCGTCGCCGTCGGGCAGGGCCACGGCGGAATTGGACGTGCCGAAATCGATCGCGCAGTAAGTCATGGGAAGGTGCCGCAGCATGGCCGGCGCGAAAACGGAAAGGACGGGCTTTTTAACATGAAGCCCGCCGGATCACAACCGGGGGCGGCCGCCGGCGCGGTGCAACCGGCCCGGGGCGGAGATCAGGCGCGCCTGCGGCATGCCGGCGACAGGGGCGGACGGGGTGCCCGAGGCGCCCCGCCGCCCGCTTGCAGCGCACCGGCGACAGGTTCGGACAGAGTGCTCGACGCGCCCCGGCACCCGCTTGCGACACACCGGCGACAGGTGCAGACGGGGTGCCCGACGCGCGCCGCTGCCCGCCTGCAGCGCACCGGCAACCGGTGCGGACAAGGTGCTCGACGCACGCCTGCCCGCTTGCACCATCAGGCCGCGGCGTCGAAACCCTTCTTCCATGCGCCCGCATACACGACCTCGCCGATCGCATGGCGCGTGCGCGGCGCCTTTTCGCGTTCGCGCAATACCGGGTCGAGCTTGTCGACGTTGCCGTAGTGGCCGAGCGAGATGATCGCCGGAATCGCGACGTCGGCCGGAATCTCGAACGCATCGCGGAACGCCTTCGCATCGAAGCCGCTCATCTGGTGCGCGGCGAGACCCAGCGCGTGCGCCTGCAGCACCAGCGACATCGCGGCCGCGCCCGCATCGTACAGCGCGGTCGGCGCCGGCTCGCCCTTCGGCGTGAGCGTATGCGCGGTCACGGCGATCAGCACCGGCGCCGGCGCGTTCCAGCCCTGGTTGAACGGCACCAGCGTCGCGAATGCGTGCTTGAACGCCGCTTCGTCCTGCGTGCGATCGAACACGATGAAGCGCCACGGTTGCGCATTGTAGGCGGACGGCGCCCAGCGCGCCGCTTCGAGCACCGCGTGCAGATCGGCGGCGCTGATCGGCTCGTCCGAATACGCGCGCGGGCTCCAGCGGCCGGCAATCAGGTCGTGAATCGAAACAGTGGTGGGAGCAGGTTTGACGGACATGCGGTTCCTCGCTGACATCGATGAAGGGCGCGAACGCCCGGCGAACCGCAAGCATAACCGCTTGAGCCGTCGCGCGCCCGGTCATCCCGCGCAATGCAAATCACCGATCCTGCATTGACCGGCCGCACCCGCGCACGGGCCGGCCGGCGCACCGCGCTCAGGCGGCCTGCGCGGCCGCGCGGGACGGGCCGCGATTGATCCGCAGCACGATCAGCGCACCGACGATGCAGAGCGCGCCCGAGATCATCGACGCGATCGTATAGGTGCCGAGGCTCGCGCGCAGCAGCCCCGCGCCGAGCGCCGCGAACGCCGCGCCCAGTTGATGGCCGGCGACGATCCAGCCGAACACGACCGGCGCCGCGGCCTTGCCGAACACGTCGGTGGCCAGCCGCACGGTCGGCGGCACGGTCGCGATCCAGTCGAGCCCGTAGAACATCGCGAACAGCGGCAGACCGAAGAAGTCGATGCCGAACGCATGCGGCAGGTAGATCAACGACAGCCCGCGCAGCCCGTAGTACCAGAACAGCAGCACGCGGTTGTCGTAGCGGTCGGACAGCCAGCCCGACAGCGTCGTGCCGAACAGGTCGAACACGCCCATCGCGGCGAGCAGCGAGGCGCCCTGCACTTCGGACATCCCGTAGTCGCTGCACATCGCGATCAGGTGCGTGCCGACGTAGCCGTTGGTGCTCGCGCCGCAGATGAAGAAGCTGAAGAACAGCAGCCAGAAGTCGCGCGAGCGGCTCGCGGTCAGCAGCGTGCGGAACGCGACCGCGAGCGGGTTCTCCTTCGTCGCGTCGGGCGCCGCCGGCGCGTCGGCCGGCTCTCCGTACGGGCGCAGCTGCACGTCGGCCGGTCGCTCGGGCAGCAGGAACGCGACCAGCGGAATCACGATCGCGGCCGCCACCGCGACGACCAGCACGACCGGCCGCCAGCCGTGGCGCTGCGCGATCGCCGCGAGCATCGGCAGGAACACGAGCTGGCCGGTGGCCGTGCTCGCGGTCAGGATGCCCATCACGAGCCCGCGCCGCGCATGGAACCAGCGTGTGACGAAAGTCGCGGACAGCGTCAGCGCGACGACGCCGGTCGAGCAGCCGACCATCAGCCCCCAGATCACGACCATCTGCCAGCTCTGCGTCATCATCGACGACAGCGCGACGCCCGCGCCCATCGTCACCAGCGCGGTCAGGATCGTCGGCCGCAGCCCGAAACGCTGCATCGCCGCGGCCGCGAACGGGCCCGTCAGGCCGTACAGCGCGATGTTCACCGAAATCGCCAGCGAAATCGCCGCGCGGCTCCAGCCGAGTTCGCGCTCGAGCGGCACCATCAGCACGCTCGGCGTCGCGCGCGTGCCGGCCGCCGCCAGCAGGATCAGGAAAACCACCGCCGCCGCGAGCCATCCGTAGTGGAAGCGCCCGCCGATTCGTGTCACTGCCCAGTTCATGTTGTCGCTCTCCAGTTGGCTGGCCCGCGCTCGCGCGCCAGCCCCGCCTCACCTCCGGGCCACCTCCGCCGCACGCTGCATCGGCTGACCCGGGCCGATACGTGGCATTTGTCTGTCGATCCGGTCGGCATTGTTACCGATCGGTCACAAGTGTGTTGCGATCGTAGTTACCAGTCGGTAACATGTCAAGCAATTCACCACGCAGTCGAGGGTCATCATGTCGGGCATCGAGGCCGCCAACAAGCCGCCGGCACGCCGCACGCGCCGGCCGATCGCCGCGGCCGCCGCGCAGGAACACCTGCTGCGCGCCGCGGAGGAGCTGTTTTACAAGGAAGGGGTGCGCGCGGTCGGCGTCGAGGCGGTCGTGGAGCGCGCGGGCGTCAACAAGATGAGCCTGTACCGCCAGTTCTCGTCGAAGGACGAGCTGATCCTCGCGTATCTGGAACGGATGGATGCGTGCTTCTTCGAGCGTCTCGATTCGAGCGTCGCGAAGCATCCGGGCCAGCCGAAGGCGCAATTGATCCAGTATTTCGTCGATCTGGCCGAACGCGCGACGCAGAAGGACTATCGCGGCTGTCCGTTCGTCAACGTCGCGGCCGAATTCCCGGATACGTCGCATCCGGCGCGCGAGCGCGTCGCGCAGAACAAGGAACAGCTGATGAAGCGGCTCCTCGAGTTGTGCGAAGGCGCGGGCGCCCGGCAGCCGAAAGCGCTCGCCGACGCGCTCGCGCTCATCGTCGAAGGCATCTACGCGGCCAGCCAGACCTACCGGCACGGCGAAACGCCGATCGGCACCGCGCCCGCGCTGGCCACGCAGCTGATCGACGCCGCCTGCGCGTGACGGGCGGCGCACGCGCCGACCCGGCGTGCCCGCTCCGGCTACAATGCGGCCCTCGCTGCCGCTTCGCCCGACCACCTCCGCCATGACCGATACCCGCCCCGACTCCCACGACGACATTCTCGCCGCCACGCGGCACTGGCTCGCGCGCGCGGTGATCGGGCTCAATCTGTGCCCGTTCGCGAAGAGTGTCTATGTGAAGGAACAGGTACGCTATGCGATCAGCGAAGCGACGACGCTCGAGGATGCGCTCGCCGATCTCGAAACCGAGCTGCGCGCGCTCGAAGCAGCGGATCCGCAGCAGGTCGACACGACGCTCGTGATCTATCCGCGCGCGTTCGCGGATTTCGTCGACTACAACGATGCGCTGTTCTTCGCCGAGCGGCTCGTGCGGCAACTGCGACTCGACGGCGTGCTGCAGATCGCGAGCTTCCATCCCGAGTACCGGTTCGAAGGCAGCGAAGCCGACGACATCGAGAACTACACGAACCGCGCGCCGTATCCGATCCTGCACCTGCTGCGCGAGGACAGCATCGCGCGCGCGGTCGATGCGTTCCCGGACGCATCCGCGATCTACGAGAAAAACCAGGAAACGCTGCGCCGCCTCGGTCACGACGGCTGGCGTGAATGGATGCGCCGGCCGGGCGACGACGTCTGACGCGTCGCGCGGCGGGTGGCTGGCGCGCGGCGGACGGGGGCCGGGCGTCGGTCCGCCTTGGTCCGCCTTGGTCCGCCTTGGTCCGCCTTGGTCCGCCTCGATCCGCCTCAGTCCGCGGACTGCTCGACGGCCTCGCCGGCCGCCGCCGCGGGCGCCGGCGCGAAGAAGCGCTCGTTCAGTTCGGCGAGCCCGAACATGCCGAGGATCTCGTTCAGCCGCTCGCCGGGCTTGCGGCGCGGCAGGTTCTTGTACTGCGCGATGATCAGCTCGTTCTTCATCGAATGCTCCCAGCCGACCAGCTCGGTCACGCTCACCTGGTAGCCGTGCGCCTCGAGCTGCAGGCAGCGCAGCACGTTGGTGATCTGGCTGCCGAATTCGCGCGTATGCAGCGGATGCCGCCACACTTCCGTCAGCGCGTTCGCGAGCGACTTGCCCTTGTTCTTGCGCAGCACGCCCGCGACCTCCGCCTGGCAGCACGGCACCAGCACGATGTGCTGCGCGCGCTTCGCGAGCGCGAACCGGATCGCGTCGTCGGTCGCCGTGTCGCATGCATGCAGCGCGGTGACGACGTCGACCGTTTCGGGCAGCTTCGGCGACGTGATCGAATCGGCGACCGACAGGTTCAGGAACGACATCCCGCCGAATCCGAGCCGCGCGGCGAGTTCGGTGGAGCGCGTGACGAGCTCCTCGCGCGTCTCGATCCCGTACACGTGCGACGCGAACGCCGGCGTGCCGTGCCCCGGCTGCTGCTTGAAGAACAGGTCGTACAGGATGAAGCCGAGATACGACTTGCCGGCGCCGTGATCGACGAGCGTCACGCCGCCCTTGTCGGCCTGCACGCTCGCGAGCAGCGGCTCGATGAACTGGAACAGGTGATAGACCTGCTTCAGCTTGCGGCGGCTGTCCTGGTTCAGCTTGCCGTCGCGGGTCAGGATGTGCAGTTCCTTCAGCAGCTCGACGGACTGCTCCGGACGGATTTCGTAGGTCTTGTTCGACATCGTGAAACGGCGCCGGGCCACGGTCGGTCGACCACGGCCCGGCGGCGGGAATTCGTGAGGAATGGCGACAGTTTACCGAAAATACGCGATCAGGCTCGCGCGCCGAGCCGCCAGAGCGACGTGACCTCGGCGCGGCGCGCGGCGTGCAGCGGATCGTCCGCGTCGGCCGACTTCGGGTGTGCGGGGCGGATGTCTTCGCGGCCGAGCACGACGAGGCCGGCTTCGTCGATCCATTGCAGCAGCGTGTCGCGCGGGCGCAGGCCGAGATGCTCGGCAAAATCGGACAGGATCAGCCAGCCTTCGCCGCCCGGTTCGAGATGGTCGGCAAGCCCCGCGAGGAAACCGCGCAGCATGCGGCTGTCGGGATCGTAGACCGCGTATTCGATCGGCGCGCTCGGACGGGCCGGCAACCACGGCGGGTTGCAGACGACGAGCGGCGCGCGGCCGGCCGGAAACAGGTCGGCTTCGACGACGTCGACGCGCCCGGCATGACCGAGCCGCGCGACGTTCTCGCGGGCGCATGCGAGCGCGCGCGGATCCTGGTCGGTCGCGACGATGCGCTCGACGCCGCGCGACGCGAGCACGGCCGCGAGCACGCCGGTGCCCGTGCCGATATCGAACGCGAGCGAGGTCGCGGGCAGCGGCGTGCGCGCGACGAGTTCGACGTATTCGCCGCGCACCGGCGAGAACACGCCGTAATGCGGATGGATCGGCGCGCCGCCGAGCGCCGGGATCGGCACGCCCTTCTTGCGCCATTCGTGCGCGCCGACGAGGCCGAGCAGTTCGCGCAGCGACACGACCGACGGCGCGCCGCCCGGGCCGTATGCTTCCTCACATGCGGCGCGCACGTCGGGCGCGCGGCGCAGCGGGATCGTGTAGTCGGCGTCGAGCGGGATCAGCAGCATCCCGAGCGTGCGGGCGCGCTGCGATTGCGCGAGCCGGTGCAGGTTGAACGCGTCGACGCCGACCGCGGCCTTCGCCTTCTTCGGCTTGCGTTCGACGCGGCGCGCCATCGCCTGCACGAGCTGGCGTGCATTCTGGAAATCGCCCTGCCAGACGAGTGCGGTGCCCTCGCACGCGAGGCGGTACGCCGCGTCGGCGGTGAGGCGGTCGTCGGCGGGCACGGCGCGCTTCGGCGGCTGCACGCCGGCTTCGGAGCGCCAGCGCACGGCATGTTCGGCGCCGTCGGCGTCGGTCCAGTGGAAAACGGGGAAATCGGTCACGCGAGCTCGGCTACGGTTGGCTTCAGACAGGCGGCGCTACCGGACTACCGGAGTGCGCCGCGCGGACCACACCATACCGCGCTTTGCCCGCGCGGCAAAGCGCGGGCGACCGCCCTGGCCGCCACCCGCGCGATGCTCGCGGCGTGTCAGCTCTGGTCGTCGAGCGCCGCGCCCGGCGCGTTCTGCTTCACCGACGCGATGCAGTTCTCGCGGCCGGCTTCAGCCTTGTACAGCTCGCTCGTGCCGATGATCTCGTGATTGCCGGCCTTCAGGTTGAACATGAACTGGCCGTTGCTCGCGGTCTTGCGCTCGTAGCGCGCGTCGTCCGGTGCGTTCTTGCGCACGGACGCGACGCCGTTTTCCGCCGACGCCTTGGTCTTGTACAGCTCGCTGCGCAGAATGATCTCGCCGTTGGCGGCCTTCAGGTGGAACAGGAACTGCCCGTCGTTCGCTTTCTTGATGACGAATTTCGCTGCCATGGTGCCCTCTCCAAAAAGTCGTCCGGCCCTCCGGACCGAGGCAGTCTAAACGCGATTGCAGCGCAAAACGTAAGGCGCACGAAACACGATCGTCAGGAATCGTCAGACGGCGCTGCAATCACGCCGCTTCGTCCGGTCCGGCATCCGGGGCGTCGCGCAGGCATCGTCTAGCCGCCCCACCCCGGCGTCGCCGGCATGCGCAACGTGCCCGCATCGCTGAAACGCACGGTGCCGAGCACGCCGCCGGCGAGCCGGCCGCGCAGCGCGTACGGCAACGCGCCGCTGGCTGCCGCGCCGGGCAGGTTCCACGCCTGCCGCGCGGCGGCGAACGCCGACACCGAAACGGGCACGTCGATCACGGCCTCGCCGAAGCGCGGCACGACGCCCGAGCGATCGCTGACCCCGCTCGCGAACGGCGTGCCGTTCAGGTCGAGCGCGACCGAAATGCCGTCGTATTCGATCGGCGTGTCATTCGGGTTCTGTACGCGCAGCTTCAGGCTGAAGCGCATCTCGAGGCCCTGTCCGGCCAGCGGGTCGAGCCCGGCGACGGTCACGCTCACGGGCTCGCGCGTCAGGCCCGCGCATCCGCCGAGCGCGAAGACGGCGGCGAACAGCAGCAGCATGGCGCGCAGCGGCGCGATACGGAACAGGGCTCGTGGCATGGGCTGGCCTCCTTGCGGCAATCGATCGGCGGGTCGTCGCCGCATTGTACCGAGCGCGCCGCGCCACGCCCTGATTCGTAGTTTTCGCGCATCGGCGAGATCGTTAATAGATTAAAACTACGGAAACGAACGGCTAAACATAAAGCGAATTAATGCCTCCCAGCATTCAATGGCACGCGAAAAATTCAAGAGAAGCACTTTCTAATTTTTTCGTTTCCTTTACCCAAAACCATCAAGTATATTTACGCATCCTTCGAGCAGGCCGACAAACCTTCAAGCCGTATGACGGCGATTTTACGGAACGGCGACACGCCGTCCTTCCGTCCTGCGGCCTGGTACGGCCAGCCCCGTGGGTCGTCGGTTCAAAGGGAATGCACGCCAGCACAGGGCGGGCGGCCCCGTGTCGTGCGCGCGAAATCAATTCAGTACAACCCGCGCCCGGCCATTTTGAACCGGCCAGTTAACCGACATCCGGAAACACAGAGGGGGCAGTAAACCATGATTACCTTCACGTAGTCGGCCGGCCGTCTTTTCGAATAATCCGTCATTGGCATTTCTCGTCGCTGTTGATTAACGGCGAGGGATTTCTTTTGCCGGCGTTTTCGCAGCACTGAACGATTCTTTCAACAATCGAGGTTTCAGTCATGTCGATCAACATTCACAAGATGCGTTACCTGCCGCTGGTTGCCGCACTCGCGCTCGCCGGGTGCGGCGGCGACGACAGCGGCGTCGGCTCGGCTTCCGCACTCAGCTCCGCCGGCGCGCCGCACTCGAGCTCGTCGCCCGCCGCCAACACGCCGCCGTCAGCCTCCAACGTCGACAAGAGCGTGTCGCCCGTCGAGCTGCCGGACACCGTGGTACCGGTCAACTACCGGCTGTGGTTCCGCCCGAACGATGCGCTGAACGCGTTCGACGGGCGCGCCGACGTCGAGATCAAGGTGCTGAAGCCGGTCAACAACATCGTGATCGCCGGCCACCGGATCAAGTTCACGAACGGCCGCATCACGCTGCAGCCGGGCAACATCCAGCTGATCGCGACGCCGCAGGACAAGGGCGACTTCTACCAGCTGCGCCCCGTCGCCGGCACGATCGCGCCGGGCAACTATTCGCTGCACATGGAATGGTCCGGCATCATCAACTTCAAGTCGTACGACGATCCGGCCACGCAGACGGGCGGCAGCTGCGGCGACGATCCGTATCCGGGCTGCTCGGCCGCCGAAGGCGTGTTCCGCGTCGACCTGAAGGGCACCGACGGCAAGACGAGCGGCGCGATCCTCACGCAGGGCGAAACCAACCTGTCGCGCCAGTGGTTCCCGGGTTGGGACGAGCCGGCCTTCCGGCCGACCTATGAAGTGACGGCCGAAGTGCCGCAGAACTGGCGCGTCGTGTCGAACGCGGCCGAGAAGCCGTCGACCAACGTCGGCGGCGGCTACAAGCTCGTGCAGTTCGAGAAGACGCCGCCGATGCCGTCGTACCTGCTGTTCTTCGGCGGCGGCATGTTCGACACCTACGAGGACGACTTCTCGAGCCCGCTGCCGGGCGGCAAGGGCGGCCTGCACCTGCGCGTGTTCACGCCGCCGGGCATGAGCGACTGGGCCAAGCCGGCGATGGACCGCACCAAGCAGGCGCTCGATTTCTATTACCGCTACACGGGTATCCCGCTGCCGCTGACGAAGTTCGATACGGTCGCCGCGAACGACGCGTTCAAGGAGCAGAAGGACCTGAACTTCGGCGGGATGGAGAACTGGGGGTCGATCCTCGAGTTCGCCGACGACATCCTGCCGCAACCGGGCCAGCCGATGTCGCGCTACGGTAACGAGGTGCTGACGCACGAAGTCGCGCACCAGTGGTTCGGCGATCTCGTCACGGCCGACTGGTGGGACAACGTCTGGCTCAACGAGTCGTTCGCGACGTTCTTCGAGACGAAGACGACGATCCAGTTCTTCCCCGACGAGTTCAGCTGGCTCGACCAGGTGAAGAACAAGTATCGCGTGATCAATCGCGACATCGGCCCGAACGCGTTCCCGGTCGCGCCGAACTTCAACGACTGGGCATCGAACGACTTCGTGCTGAGCGCGAGCGCGTTCACGTACGACAAGGGCGGCCATGTGCTGAAGACGCTCGAGAACTATCTCGGCGAGCAGACGCTGCGAAAGGGCCTGCAACAATACCTGGTCGACTACTCGTTCGGCAACGGCACGCCGAAGCGCCTGTGGGATGCGCTGTCGAAGGAAAGCGGCCAGGCGGTCGGCCCGATCGGCGACAGCTACGTGCGCCAGACGGGCGTGCCGCTGATCTCGCTCGACACGCAGTGCGACATGACGAAGAACCAGACGGTCGTCACGCTGAAACAGCAGCCGTTCCCGAACAAGAACGCGTATCCGGGCCTGCAGTGGACGGTACCGATCACGCTCGCGTACGGCCAGGGTCTCGCGAAACGCACGACGCTCGCGCTGAAGGATACGCAGACGCAGACGCGGATCGACGGCTGCACGGGCGTGGTCGCGGATCCGAGCGGTCTCGACTACTACGTCGTGAACTACAGCGACGCCGCGTGGAGCGGCCTGCTCACGCAGGTCAACAGCTCGGTCGATCCGGTGCTGCTTGCGAACCTGAAGAGCGAGGCCGCGCTGCTCGTCGCGAACAACCTCGCGCCGGCTTCGCGTTCGACGTCGATCGGCTCGGTCGCTTCGCCGGCCGCGATGAAGCTGCGCCAGACGCCGAGCTTCGGCGGCATCGCGCCGACGGTGAAGGAACGTCCGTCGCTGCGCTACCAGGGCATGTTCAAGCCGCGCAAGACGCTGGTTCAGTAACGTGATCCGGCCGGCCGGTGCCGCGCGATACGCGGCGCCGGCCGGCGTTCGACGCTTCATGTCCCTTCACGTCCCTTCACCGCCTATCGCAGGCCCCGGATGCGGGGCCTGTTTTTTGTTGCCGCCGCGTGCGGCGCCGCGCCAATGCCGACCTGGCGCCGGTTCACGCCAATAACGGGCCCTAGCGATCGTCGCGCCGGCGAAACGCCCACCACGCGGCGAGTGCGGTAAAGCCCGCGACCAGCAGCACCATCAGCCAGAACCCGTGCTTGTTCTCCGAGAACGGCACGCCGCCGACGTTCATCCCGAAGAAGCCCGCGACGATGTTGATCGGCAGCGCGATCACGGTCACGAGCGTCAGCGTGAACAGCGTCCGGTTGTTCTGCTCGTCGAGCCGCGAACCGATCTCTTCCTGCAACAGCTTGATCCGCTCGTTGAGCCCAGACAGATCCGCGAGCACCAGCGAGAACTCTTCGGTCGATTCGCGCAGTTCCTGCACGTCTTCGGCGTGGAGCCACGCGGGCGGTTTCGCGAGCAGCCGGAAAATCGAGCCGGGCTCGGGCGCCAGCATGCGCTGCAGCCGCGTCAGCGTGCGGCGCATCGCGCCGAGCTCGATGCGGTTCGACGTGAGCCGTTGCGACAGGAAGCGATCCTCGATGCGATCGACGTCGATGCTCGTGCGCCGCATGATCTGGATCAGCAGGTCGGCCTGGTCGCGCAGCAGGTGCACGAGAAGTTCGGCCGGCGACCGGAACCGCTCGCCGTCGCGCACGCAGGCGCGCAGCGTATCGACCGAACGCAGCGGCTTGAGCCGCGCGGTGACCATGATGCGCCGCTCGACGTGGACGAACAGCGTCGCGATTTCCGACGGCGTCAGCTCGAGGTTGAACATCACGTCGTTGACGATCGCGCGCAGCGCGCCGTCCTCCTGCTCGATGCGCGTCGAGCGCGATCCTTCGTGGAGGAATTCGAAGAAGCTGTCGGGCAATCCGAGGTGCGTGCGCATCCAGCGCTCGCTCGCGCTGTGCGCGAGATTGAAGTGCAGCCAGACGAAATCGTCCGATGCGGCCGCATCGCGCTCGCGGCACGTGCGCAGCCATGCGGCGGCCGCATCGGCATCGAGCATCGCGCCCGATCCGCCCGGGACGAAGCGGAATCCGCACACCATGCCGGACGTATCGGCGCCGTAAGTCTGTACGATCAGGTCCATCGTGTCGAAGGTCGTGCGGCGCTCGCCGCGCCGCGCATCGCGCATTGCGGCGCCACGCCGGGAAATGGAAGGAAACGTATGCCCGATGCATGCGGCATTTTCGTGACATTGTCACATCCTGCCGTCCGGCGTAAGACGTCCCAAAAACAACGCGCCGCCCGGTGGGCGGCGCAGGTGCGATGTGCAGGCTGGTGTGATGCCGGTTACTGCCGCGTCTCCGACTGCGCGGCGGTCGGGCAGGCCGGATCCTTGCCCCAGTGGCCGTCGCAGACGCGCCAGCGGCACAGCTGATCCTCGAAGAAGCCGCGCTCCGCGCAATCCTTCACGCGCGATGCGAGCGAACCGCCCGTCGCGGCGGCCGTCTTGGTCGGCACGACCTGCCCCTTCTGCGCGGCGACCTTCTTGTCGGCCGGCTTCGTACGGGCGACGAGCGCGGCGAGCAGGTCCGCATCCGGGTCGTCCTTCCCGGATGCCTTCGCGCTCGCGGAACGGGTCGTCGCTTCGCGACGCTTCTTCGCCTGCGCGAGCTCCGCCTGCTGTTCCTTGTGATGCTTGCGAGCCTCCGCCTTCGCGTCGGCCTTCGCATCGGCCTTGCTGCGGGCGGCGACCTTGTCGCTCTTCGTGGCGTCGGCCTTCGCGGATTTCGTCGTCGCCGCTGCTGCGGCAGCCGTCGCGGCGACGGCGCCCGCCGTGGCCGCGCCCGATGCATCGTCGGCACCGTTCGCGAGCGCGCGCGACAAGCGGCTGTTGTCCGCGCCCGACGCGCCCGATGCGGACGCAACGACCTGGGACGCGGCATCGTCGTTGACGATCGTCGCCGTTTGCACGACGGGCGCAGCCGACGCGGCATTCTGCGCGACCTGCACGGCGGCGGCGCTGGCCGGCTCGGCCTTTGCCGGTGCCTGCACGGGCGCGGCGGCCACGACGGCCGCCTCGCCGGATTGCTGCTGCCAGCGCCATGCGCCCCAGCCGCCGACGGCGACCACGAGCGCGACGACAGCCGCGATCGGCCCCTTCAGCGAACGGCGCGGCGGTTCGGCCGGCGGCGTGACACGTCCTTCCAGATTCGCGAGAATGCGCGACTGCTGCGGTTCGCCCCCGCCTGCCGGTTTGGTATCGGATAGCAGGCTGGGCGGGGTTTTCGAATTTGAATTTTCCGGCGCACTCATTCAGCGTCTCATTGAATCCTGGTTTAATTCACCGCGATAATATAGCCCGGCCTCTCAAAGCAGCCTGATTCTAAGAGCAAGCATTGCAAAACACAATCAATTCCAATTTCCGGGGATTTCGTTGATTGCCGTCGCACTCGTCGCCTATTTCGCCCTTGCCGTCGCGGTTGCGGCACTGTTGCTTTTACCGGGTATCCGCGCGACCGTTTTCGAATCCGTCGCCCAGTTTCGCGGCCGCCTGACGCGCCGCGCGAACGATCACGCCGCACGTACGCGAAGTCAAATTGTTAAATCGGCAACCGTTACGCGCGGCGCATTAAGTGACGTGCAAAATTTACTGATCCGGCGGCGCTTGATGATTATGGTGTCGGCAGGTATTCTTGCGACGCCGCCATTGGTGGCCATTGCGTTACGCGGTCGGCAATTATTTCAGTACGACGACACGGCGCGCGTGCCTGACGAGAAGATCGCCGCGCTGCTGCAGGGCGAACAGCTCGTGCCGCCGCCGCCGTTGCCGCCGGAAGTCTTTGCCACGAAGGAAGTCGAACAGGTACGGCCTGCGCTGAGAGATGCAAGCCGCGACTGGAACCTGCTGGATCCCGATTTCCGTACGCGTTTGCTGCTGGTCTACAAGATCATGCACGAACAATATGGTTACGAGATGGCGCTGCTGGAAGGTTATCGGAGTCCGGAACGACAGAACCGGCTCGCGCAGATGGGCACCAACGTGACCAATGCGGCGGCCTTCCAGAGTTATCACCAGTTCGGGCTCGCGGCCGACAACGCGTTTCTGCGCGACGGCAAGCTGGTCATTTCCGAGAAAGATCCCTGGGCGATGCGCGGCTACCAGTTGTACGGACAGGTCGCCGAGCAAGTCGGCCTGACCTGGGGAGGCCGTTGGAAAATGATGGATCTCGGGCACGTGGAATACCATAAACCCGGTTTTAAACTGGGACGCGGCAGCTAGTCAGGGCTGCCGGACAAGAAATAATGAGGGCGGCATGGGGCTTTTTAATCACCCGGCAGGAAACGATTTGGGCGGCGCAAACGATCGGGCATTCCGTTGCGCGATTTTTTCAGGCCGCCGCTTCCGTTTTAATTCTCACAGCGTCCTTTCATTATTGCGCGCGCCTTCTCCGATGCCGCGGGCGCATTGATGCCAGCCCCCTTCATCCCGTTTGACAGCATGGCGACACATCGCGGCGCCACGCTTGCCGCTCGGCGCGCCTGCGTCGCCTCACCGAATCGCACCGGAACCTGAACGTCCTATGCAACGCATCCTCAACGTGCTGACTCATCCGCGTACGCTCTCGATTGTCGGGATCGTCGCGCTAGCGGCGATTCTCTTCATCGCTGCCGACATGCTGCAGCTGCCGCTCCTGTGGGCGGCGGTCGCCTTCGCGGCGATCCTCGTGCTGTGGCTCGGCGTCGCACTGGTGCGCCGCTGGCGCGTGAAGCGCGCGAACCGGCAGCTCGGGCAGGTGCTGGAAGAGCAGGCGGAAACCGGCAAGATCGCCGCGCCGGCCGCGGCCGCGCTCGCACCCGACACGAAGACCGCCGACCTCGACGTGCTGCGCACGCGCCTGTCCGACGCCGTGAAGACGATCAAGACGTCGAAGATCGGCCAGGTGTCGGGCGGCTCCGCGCTGTACGAACTGCCGTGGTACATCGTGATCGGCAACCCGGCCGCCGGCAAGAGCAGCGCCGTGCTGAACTCCGGCCTGCAGTTTCCGTTCGCGGACAAGAACAGCGCGGTGATCCACGGCATCGGCGGCACGCGTAACTGCGACTGGTTCTTCACGACCGAAGGAATCCTGCTCGACACGGCCGGCCGCTACTCGGTGCATGAGGAAGACCGCAGCGAATGGCTCGGCTTTCTCGGCCTGCTGAAGCGCTATCGTCCGAAGGCGCCGATCAACGGCATCATCGTCACCGCGAGCATCGCCGAACTCACCGGCAACCGCCCCGAGTTCGCGATCAACCTCGCGAAGAATCTCCGTCAGCGCGTTCAGGAACTGACGGAAAAGCTCGAGGTGTTCGCGCCGGTCTACGTGATGTTCACCAAGGCCGACCTGATCACCGGCTTCACCGAATTCTTCAGCAGCAGCGACAAGCACGAATACGACCGCGTGTGGGGCGCCACCCTGCCCTACGAGCCCGATGACAAGCGCGACGTGGTCGCGCAGTTCGACACGCACTTCGAGGAACTCTACGAAGGGCTGAAGGAAATCAGCGTCGCGCAGCTGTCGCTGTCGCGCGGCAACCAGCTGTCGCCGGGCCAGCTGAGCTTCCCGCTCGAATTCTCGACGATCAAGCCGTCGCTGCGCGCGTTCCTCGCGACGCTGTTCGAGAACAACCCGTTCCAGTACAAGCCTATTTTCCGCGGCTTCTACTTCACCAGCGCGCTGCAGGAAGGCGAAACCAACAGCGCCGCCGCGCAGCGCATCGCGCACCGCTTCGGCCTCGACGCGAGCGCGCTGCCCAAGCCGCACAGCGCGTTCTCGAAGAACGGCTTCTTCCTGCGCGACCTGTTCTCGAAGGTGATCTTCGCGGACCGCCAGACCGTGCGCCAGTTCGCGAGCCCGACCAAGACCCGGCTGCGCTACGCGACCTTCTTCGGCTTCGTCGCGGCGCTCGCACTCGCGCTCGGCGGCTGGACCTGGTCGACGATCGGCAACCAGCAGCTCGTCGCGAACGTGCAGGCCGACCTCGACAACGTCACGCGCCTGCAGCAGGGCCGCAACGACCTGCAGTCGCGCCTGCAGGCAATGGACATCCTGGAAGACCGCATCGAACAGCTCGAACAGTTCCGCCGCGACAAGCCGGTGTCGGTGTCGCTCGGCCTGTACCAGGGCGACCGTCTCGAGCAGCACCTGCTGACCGAGTACTACAACGGCGTGCGCCAGATCCTGCTCGCGCCGGTCTCGCAGAACCTCGCGTCGTTCATGAAGGACGTGAACGCGCATCCCGAACAGCTCGTGCCGATGACGCGCCCGCCGGAATCGGGGGCCGTGCAGGGCGGCGCGATTCCCGTGTCGACGAACCCGCCGGGCGCCACGCCGCTCGCCGGCGCCGCGCAAGGCGCATCCGCGGCGGCGGCCGCCGCCGCCGCGCCGCAACAGCCGGCCGCGCCGCAAGGCGGCCTCTACAGCGACGCGTCGCCGACCAACGTGCAGGACGCGTACAACGCGCTGAAGACTTACCTGATGCTGTCCGACAAGCGTCACGTCGAACAGGCGCACCTGACCGACCAGCTCGCCCGCTTCTGGCGCGGCTGGCTCGAGACGAATCGCGGCAACATGCCGCGCGACGAGATGATCAAGAGCGCCGAGCGCATGATCTCGTTCTATCTCGCCCGCGTGAACGACAACGACTGGCCGATGATCGACGCGAACCTCGCGCTCGTCGACCAGACCCGCGAGAACCTGCGCCGCGTCGTGCGCGGCATGCCGGCCCGCCAGCGCGTCTACGAGGAAATCAAGGCGCGCGCGTCGACCCGCTTCGCGCCGATGACCATCGCGCGCATCGTCGGCGACGGCAACCAGGGGCTGGTCGCCGGCAGCTATGCGATTCCGGGCACGTTCACGCGCGAAGCGTGGTTCGACTACGTGCAGCCGGCGATCCGCGACGCGGCGACCAAGGAACTGCAGGCGAAGGACTGGGTCCTGAACACGTCGACGCAGGACGACCTGACGCTGGAAGGCAGCCCCGAGCAGATCCAGAAGACTCTCGTCGGGATGTACAAGACCGAGTACGCGCAGCACTGGCAGAAGTTCATGCAGGGCATCGCGGTGCAGGGCTTCAGCAGCTTCGGCCAGGCCGTCGACGGGATGAACCGCCTCGGCGACCCGCAGGATTCGCCGATCCGCAAGATCCTCGAGACCGCGTACGACCAGACGTCGTGGGACAACCCGTCGCTGGCGAACGTCGCGATCAAGAAGGCGCAGACCGGCGTCGTGAACTGGGTCAAGCAGCTGTTCACGCGCTCGCAGGCCGGCCAGGTGGCGGCCGCGAACATCGACATCAACGGCAATCCGGCCGAGGTGCCGATGGGTCCGATCGGCCAGGAGTTCATCGGGCTCGCGCGGATCGTCGCGACGCACGACGGCACGTCGATGCTCAAGGGCTACATGGATTCGCTGTCGAAGGTCCGTACGCGCTTCAACGTGATCAAGAACCAGGGCGACCCCGGCCCCGGCGCGCGCCAGCTGATGCAGCAGACGCTCGACGGCAACGGCTCGGAACTCGCCGATTCGCTGAAGTTCGTCGACGAGCAGATGCTGACCGGCCTCACCGATTCGCAACGCAAGTCGCTGCGTCCGCTGCTGGTGCGGCCGCTGATGCAGGCGTTCTCGGTGGTGATCCAGCCTGCCAGCGCGGAAGTCAACAAGGTATGGAACGCGCAGGTCTACCAGCCGTTCCAGAGCTCGCTCGCGACCAAGTACCCGTTCGCGGCGAACGCGAAGGTCGAGGCCGGCGCCGGTGAAATCGCGCAGGTGTTCGGTCCGGACGGTGCGATCGCGAAGTTCGTCGGCACGACGCTGGGCCCGCTCGCGGTGCGCCGCGGCGACACGCTCGCCGCCCGCACGTGGGGCGACATGGGCATCGGCCTCACGCCCGACTTCACGAACGGCTTCGCGCGCTGGGTCGCGCCGCTCGCCGGCGGCGCCGCGGGCGGCGCGGCCGCGGCGGCCGAACCGCAGACCGTGTTCCAGATCCTGCCGCAGCCGAGCACGGGCACGACGGAATACACGATCGCGATCGACGGCCAGCAGCTGCGCTACCGCAACACGCCGCCGCAGTGGACCAACTTCGTGTGGCCGAACCCGCAGGGCTCGCCGGGCGCGACGCTGTCCGCGACGACCTTCGACGGCCGCACGGTGCAGCTCGTCAACGAACCGGGCCGCTACGGTCTCGAGAAGCTGATCAACTCGGCGCAGCGCAAGCGCCGTCCGGACGGCACCTTCGACCTCACGTGGGTCCAGGGCAGCGTGAACGTGTCGGTGACGATGCGCATCATCAGCACGTCGCAGCCGACCAGCAGCGGCGGCGACCAGCCGCAGCAGCAGAGCCTGCGCGGCCTGCAGCTGCCGTCGTCGGTCGCCGACGCGAGCGCGGGTGCCGCGCAGAACGCGACGCAGGCCGGCTCGGGCGCGCCGGCGGCCGCACCGGCCGTCGCGGCCGCCACCGCAACGAACGCACAGGGGGCGCAATGACGCAAACCGTTCAGGCGCAGATCGCCTACTTCGGCAAGATTCCGTCGCGCGGCGACTTCGTGAAGAGCCCGCACAATCCGCAGTTGCTGCAGACGCTCGATCGCTGGATCGCGCAAGCACTCGAACTGCTCGCGGAGGATCCGCGCTGGAAGATCGTCTACGAGGATGCGAAGCCGATGCATTTCGCGTTCCTCGGCTCGCGCAGCAAGCTCGCCATCGCGGGCCACATGGTCGCGAGCCACGACGTGTCGATGCGCCGTTTCCCGTTCCTCGGCGCGACCGCGCTCGAGGTCGACCGGCCGCTCGCGTTCCTCGCGCGCAGCCCGCTCGCGTTCGCGCGGCTGTGGTCGCGCGTCGCCGCGCAGATGCCGGCGCTGCTCGCGAAGGAGGAGCCGCCCGGCGCGCTGCAGGCGCTCGGCGATACGCAGGTGCCGATCGACGTCGGCGGCCCCGGCACATCGCATGACGGCACCTTCAACGACTTCATCGAACACCAGTCGCTGTACGGCCTGCAGCAGATGCTGCTCGAAAGCGGTCATCCGGTGCGGCTGCGCGGCGCGATGCTCGCGCTCGGTTCGCTGTTGCGGCCCGTGATGCAGAGTGGCTCGTCGCACATCGAGCGCGGCCTCACGCTGCCGCTGCCGGTCGACCCGTTCTATCGCAGCCTTGTCGCCGCGTTCTGGCTCGAACTGATCGCACCGTTCGTCGCGCAGGCCGACTTCGAGCTCGCGATCTTCATCGGCACGATCGCCGAACGCGAACGGCTGATCATCGGCTTCAACGGCGCGTCGTCGAAGACGCTGCTGAGCGTCGTCGATCCGCAGACCTACGCCGCCCACAACATCGACATCGACGATCCCGAGTGGATCGACGCCCATGCGCAAAACGATCACCAGATCAGCAAGCTCGTCAGCTACCTCGACCAACCGCAACTCTCGCTGCGCGTCGCCATCGACGCCTTCCGCGAAGCGTTCATCGGAGGCTGACGGGATGCAACGCACGATTCAGGTCCGGCGCACGCGCTTGTCGCCCTTCGTTGCCGCCCTCGCCGCTACCGGCCTCGTCGCCTGCGGCGCGGCCTATGCGCAGAACACGGGCGGCGCGACCGTCACGCCGGTCGGCAACGGCACGGTCGCGACCGCTGCCCTGCCCGCGAACGCCAACCCCGGTGCCGCGCCGGCCACGGCGTCCGGCACGGTGGTGCGCGGCACGGCCGGCACGATCGCACCGCCGCCCGCGAACGCGACGCCCGGCCAGGTGGTGGTCGGCGGCAAGGTGCCCGACGAGGCGACCAAGGCCGCCGTGCTGCAGAAGCTGCGCGACACCTACGGCGCGGCGAACGTGGTCGACCAGATCGAGGTCGGCGACGTCGCGACGCCGCCGAACTGGAGCGCGAACGTGCAGAAGCTGCTCGGTGCGCAGTTGAAGCAGATCAGCAAAGGCCAGCTGAAGATCAACGGCACGCAGATCGAGATGAAGGGCGAGGTGCACAACGAGGCGCAGCGCCAGCAGCTCGCGAGCGACATGGCGAATACGCTGAATCCGACTTATACGATCAAGAACGGGCTGCGCGTGTCGGCGTCCGAGCAGGGGCTGCTCGACCAGACGCTCGCGAATCGCACGATCGAGTTCGAAACGGGCAGTGCGACGCTCACGCCGCAAGGCAGGCAGATTCTCGATCAGATGGCGGCCGCGCTCGCGAAGATGCAGAACCGCACGGTCGACATCATCGGGCATACCGACAACTCCGGGAACCGGACGTCGAACATCGCGCTGAGCCAGGCGCGTGCGGATGCGGTGAAGGGGTATCTGATCACGAAGAGCATCCCGCCGCAGCAGATGACGACGACGGGGGTCGGGCCGGATCAGCCTATTGCGCCGAATGATACGGCCGAAGGGCGGGCGAGGAATCGGCGGATCGAGTTCCGGGTGGGCCAGTAGGCGGAGCATTCGGGGGTATGGCGAGAATCCAGCAATTCCGATGAAATTCGCTCTGCGCTGCTTGCGATCGGCCATTCTTCTGGTTTTCGGTGCGGTCTTCGTGCTGGTGGGCGCATCGGGCGTCATCAATTCGGCCATCCTCGTTCGCGCTGGTGCATGGCCTCATGTCCCCGCCTTCGTCGAGCGATGCGAGTTGTCTCTGCGATATGGCAAGTCCGACGTGACATGGGAAGCGCGCGCCGTCTTCCGCTATGGTGCAGGGCAGACGCAGCACTACGACACGACGTGGCGGCCTGCCGGGTCGCCTGTTTATTCGCGTTCGGCCGCGTCGAACATCGGTCGCGAACAGTTCGCCGCGTTCACGAAGACGTATTGCGGCGAGGCCGGGAACGATGGTCTGCGCGTTTCGCCGATGTTTCCGGGTATTGCGCGGCGCAACGAAGCGGTTGTGGGCGGGGAATGGGTACGAGAAATCGGATTCGGTCTGTTCGCCTTGGTCGGCGGCTTGATGCTGTGTGCGGTGAGCATTGCGCTGCTTCCGTGGATCGAGGATCGCAAAAAGCATGCGGTGCGGCGCAAAGCACGGCGCGCGCGGAATCGCGCCAGCGGTGCGTGATGCGGACGTGCAGGCCGGTTTCGCGGAGTTGCTTGTAGGCCAGGCGCCATGCTGAATCTGCCGTGAGTCGATGTTCGGCGGTTCAGCATTCGAATATGGCGGTCATCTCGCGGAGCGCTCTTCCCTGATAGACAGCGAGGCTGGCGCTCCGTCATCCAGCAACGCCGCTCAATGAATGGGGGGAGTTGTGCCGCCCTTGTAGCCCCGCGCCCATTCCTGGCTCTGCTTGGCCGCCTGGTCGATACGTGCCGCGGCAAGATCGTCTTTCTTGCGCTGCTTCGCTTCCTTTGCGAGATCGCTCGACCCGAACGTATCCTTGTCGCGAGTGCGGAAGTACAGTGACGGCGCCAGCACGTGGTCTTGCCAGCTCGTCAACAACGTATCGTGGACAAGCATGTCGAACAGCGCCATGACCTCCTGCGGAAGCGGATGCTTGCCTTCGACCCCTTCCTTCCAGGCCGACACCAGCTCCATCTCGGCTTCCGGCAGCATAGCCGCCTCGATCGCGTCCGCGCTCGCCTTGTTATTGGAGTCCCACGAATCCGGCATGTTACGGATACGCTCGGCGGATTGCTTCAGGCCGTCCTGATACGACGCGCGGCGCAGCTTCTTTGCCGCTTCCTTCTCGAGACGCTCCCAGACCGTCGAATAGTCCTTCGGCGCTTCCGCGATCAGCTTCTCATAGCGCTTTTGTGCCGCGTCGCTCGCTGCCTTCATGCCCCGCAGCTTCGCCTGGTCCTCCTGGCTGCGGCTGGCCAGCATGCTCATGTTGATGCCTTGTCGCTGCAGTTCCCAGTCGAGTTGCGACTTCGCCGTCTTGCGCTGCAGGTCAGCGTCGCTCATGTTGCGTTTCCAGTCGGCAACCGGGTCGGCAATCGTGCGGCGGAAGTCGGGATCCATGTAGCGGGCTGCAATCCAGCGCATGAAGACTTTCGAATGCTCCATGAAGTCGGCGCCGGGCTTGCGCGGGACGAGGGTGCGGTAGGCGTTGACCAGCGCCTTGATTCGATACTCCTTACCACCGTACTTGATCGGATCCGAGAGCTTGAAACGCTTGAACACCGGCGCGTTGTACAGGTACAGATCCTCCATGGTGTCCATGACCGCGCCCGCCTTGATCGCTTCCAGCAACATGTCTTGCAGCGGGACTCTCATCAATTCGGCATTGAGCCCCATGGCCCCGCTCGGCGCGCCGCCGACGACATCACAGCTCGTGCCCGGATAGAGAAACTGTTCGCCACGGGTTTTCTCGAGACTGTCGAGTCGCTGATAGAAGCGCATCTCATGCGCAGCGGCAAAATGAACGCAGCGCTGCACACTGGCCGGGATGGCGAGAGGACGATCCTTGAAGCTGGTTTTGAGCATACCCAGATAAGGCACCATTCCGATCAGCTCGCCGGCCTCCTCCGACATGATGGACGAAACTGCATCGAGCAATCCGACGAATTTGATCTGAATCGACACACCGTCAATAGCGAGATCCGTGTCGTCCCTGCGCTTGTATTTCTCCGCCAGATCGTTGATGAACGCACGTGCGAGCACGCACCCTCGATCCGCGCCGAACACCGAAACCTCGATCGCCCGGACTTTCGGCATCTGGCTCTTGACGGCCTCGTACGCAGTCTTGAACTGGTCCTTGGCGGCGATCAACCGCGTATCGACACCTGTGCCGAAAGCTTTGGCCATGACGGAATTGTCACGCACGATCGGCACGTTCTCCATCGCTATACCGACAAAGAGGCTGCGAGCGACCGCCCAGCCCGCCTTCATCGGAGTGCCTTTGACGTTGTTCTTGAAGTCGTTCTTCGCGTTGCGCCACAGCAGCGTTCCGGTCGCCTTGGTTCGTTCCCAGTATCGCTCCGGCGATGCATTCAAGACGTTCATGACACGCCGCGCCTGAGCGGGAATGCGTTCGATATCCTTCCGAAGATCCTGGAATGCCTTGTCGATTGGTCGAAGCGAGAAGTCCCCCTCGAGGAACCCATCGATGAGCTGCTTCTTTACGTCGTCGACACGTTTTTTTACGCTGGCCTGCTTGAGCGGCGTATTGACGCGCGTGAACGACTTGGCGACCGATTGCGCTCCGCTCAACGCCTTCTTGCCCCCCATCTTGCTCGCGGCTACGGCAGCATTGATCCATTCCTCGGCCTTGGCTGACTCGTTGAGGGGCGTGCCCAATCCCGAATAATAGAAGCGAAACCAGAACTGATTCGCGGGCCGTCTCGGATCCTCCATATCGCGATGCGCTTCCCAGAGCCGGGCGATATTGGAGTATTGCGAACTCGATGGATCGTCGATATCGCGATGGCGTCCGAATGCATCGAAGAAAAAGCCCATCCGAATCGTCGCGCCGCACGGCATGCAATCGCCCTTCGGGTACATCGTCGCATTCCGGTTTGCGATTTGGGCGTATACGGATGTTGGCGTCGCGTCATCCGGATCGAGTTTGACTCTTTCAGCCATGCTTTTTCTCCTCGACACGCGGCGGCGGAACCAGCCCGTCGGATATGGGTGGCACTGCGACCGGTTCGAACTTGTCGCTCGTCAATTCAGACAGAACATTCTTCGGCAACGATTGCATGGACTTCGCAAAAGCGCCTGGCTTGCCGGCATCCGCTTGCAACATGCGCTGGATCTCCGGATGCGAGTCGAAGCGACTGTTCACGAGCAGGTTGTAGTAAGCGTACTGCTTCAAATCGTCGAGATCGACGAGGCGGTACTTCAACCATGCCAACGCAACAACTCGAGCGACACGACGAAACTGCTGGTCTTCACGCTCGTCGTACCGCTTGCTCAATTGCGCCTGATACCTGCTCGCCATCCAGCGCGACACATCGATCATCGGAATACGCGATTCGTCCATCAACGCGCCAGGAAACTGAAGCTCGACGTGACGATCCGGATAGAAGTGAACCTCGAGGATTCGATCGCCTACCTTCTCCGGAACCTGCGATGGGGGCAACGTCGCCTTTGCCTCGGCGTGAAGCGTTTCCTCATTGCCTTTATGCCACTGGTCGACGTCGACGTAATTCCACTTGACCGTGAACTCGGTTCCCTGGAGCTTGTAGCAACACGTCACCCCGCCCCCACCACCCGGCAAGCTGTTCCCCCCACCCGCCTTGTTTCCGTGGGCATCGGTGATCGTGAACCCGTCCAGGTTGTACGGCAGATAGTTGTGAGCGATGACCGAAACGCCGCTATATGTCGGCTCCGACTTGCCGCACGCCGCCATGGCCGTCACGAGCAGACACCCAGCCAGAACACGGCTCGCCAGCCCCGAAAATCCCGTCGTGCTATTCACTGATGTTTTCCTTCCGAATATTGTCGAGCATGCGTTGCAGGCATATCCCACGCATCGGTATCGTTCCGCCCGTCACGTAAGCGGCCCTTCCACTCATAGCCAGAACCTCTCTCCACGAAATCAACCATGTCGCGCCTCGTCCATACGCGGTGACGGCAGCAAGCCGTCAGGAACCGCCGGGACAGCCACGGGTTCGAAGCGGCCGCTCGCCAAAGCCGACAGCACGTTCTTCGACAAGGTCTGCATCGACTTCGCGAACGTACCGGGTTGACTGGCATCAGTCTGCAAGATGCGCTGGACCGTCGGGTGCGAATCGAATCGACTGTTCACCAGCAGGTCGAAGTACACGTATTGCGCGAGATCACGCCAGTCGGTCAGCCGATATTTCAGCCACGCAGCAGCCACTGCACGCGCGATGCGACGATGCGATTGCCCGTCCGTATCTGCAAATTTCCTATCCAGTTGCGCCTGATAACGAGTCGCCATCCATCGGGAAACCTCGACGATCGGAATACGCGACTTGTCGAGAAGTTCGCCCGGAAATTGAAGCTCGACGTGACGATCCGGATAGAAATGAACTTCGAGAATGCGGGCGCCGAGCTGCTCAGGAACGACCGACGGTGGCATCACGACCTTTGTCTCGACCTCCTGCATGTGCGAGTCGTCCATCGTCCATCGGTCTGCATCGTAATACTTCCATTCGACCGTGAACTCGGCGCCCTTGAGTTGGTAGCAACACGTCACGCTCCCCCCACCTGCACCCGGCGGGTCGTCCCCGCCGCCGCTTGCCTTGTTTCCAAACGCGTCCATCACGGTGAAGCCGCTCATGTTGTACGGCAGATAATTCCGACCCATTACCGAAACTCCGCTATACACCGGCTCCGACTTGCCACACGCGCTCAAAGCCGCCGCAACCAGGCACATCGCCGGCGCGGACCTACGCCACGCCACGAAGCGCCTCCATCGATTCCCGCTCGTGCGCATCGCGAATCGCATTCCATGTCGCGTCGTCGATCGTCGCCAACGCGTCATTGAGCGTCGTCTCTCCATGCGCCACGGCTCCAAGGCACACCCGCACCGCCGGATGCTCGTCGAACCGGGGCGCAACCAGCACGCCCGTCATTACGTAGCACTGCAATTCCGCTTCTTCGGCAATCCCGTGCGCTGCTGCGCGTTCGAGTTGCTCGACAACCTGATCATGGAGTTCCGCATCGGACAGGTGATCGACCACCGCCGCCATCGTCTCGCGAAACTTCAGCACGAGCTTGTCCGGGTACCCGAGCTCGATCAGTAGCGCGTGCTGCCGCTCGCTGAGGTCCGGTGCGTCGCTTGCCGACATCACACCTTCAACCGCCGGCGTGTCGTTGCGCCACACGACTTCGTCGAGCCGACGATCGCGATATCGGATCTCGCTAAACGGCGCGACGAACTGCTGCGCCTGCGTGTCGCTCCACACCTGTCGGAGCCGCCCGAATACAAGATTGTCGAAGAAGAACAGGTAGTACGCGCGACCGTTCGGCAGCGCGTACTTCACGTACTGGCGCAGATGTGCATCCAGCGCGTCGAACGACCACGCCGAGCACAACCACGTCACCGCATGCAGATCGACGGCATCCAGCCACAGCTGACGCAGCACGCGATGCTGCTCCGCATCCCCGCCGTCGAGTGCGCGACCGTCGAACGCAATCAGGTACGGTGCGATATCCGTATAGGCATCCAGCCCGGTATCGGTCCAAAGGGACGCGTAACGCAGGCCGCGCACGGCTGCCAGCTGCGTGTCCAGCTCCTGATAACCGCGCGTGTCGACGAGCACGTAAAGACGCATCGGTCTGCCGTCGCCGGCCTCGTGCTCCAGCGATGCCTTCAGCGTCTCCACGAATGCCGGCCATTCACGCTCGCGCGGACTGGGCCCATCCGCCGCCATCTCGATGGTGTCACCCGTATCGTTGACTTCGTCCATCAATCCGCCTCGACCATCGACTCGCGCCCGCTATGCGCATTCAGCACGCATTGCTTGCACGTGCCGCCCGGCATCGCGGGCAGCGGATACTGCATGCTCGTCGGTCCGCTGAACTGGTGCTGAGCGCCCTTGAAATCTACCTTCCCCGGCGCGTGAATCTCGATGTTGCCGCCCTTGATCCGGATATAGGCGCCACCCGACGTGAGCAGGATCTCCTGCTTCGCGGCCACGTCGACGGCCTCGGTCGCCGCCATCATCTTCACGGTCTTCTGCGCTGTGAGTTCGATGCTGTCCGCATGCGCCTGAACCTCGACCTTGCCCTTCGCGGCGAACAGCTTCATCCCGGCGTTCTGCGCGAACAGGCTGATGCGATCCCGGATGCCGGCGATCAGCGACTTCCCGCTGGTAATGAACGTACTTTGACCACTGACGATATTGGTCTGCCGGTCGCTCGCCAGGTGCACCGACTGCTGCGACGCCCCCCCAATCCCCGCCGGGCTCGCGAACAACATCACCGGCTCCTTGAACGCATTCGCATTCCCCGTCCCGCCGCCTGCAGTCCTGCCGCCACCCGAGGCCGCCCCCGCCACGCTGTTCTGCGTCGTCTCGGCGAATTGCTTGAGCGCATCGTGACCGGTGCCGAGACTCTCCGCCTGATGCATCTCGCTGACCTGCGACATCGATTCGATCAGCCCCTGCGCATTGCCAAGCTGCTGCTTCGCCTCACTCACGTCGAGCGGCTGGCTGTTCGCCTGCTTCGGATGCGTCGTCACGTACAGGCCCTGCCCGGCTCGCATCGCGCCGTACGCATCCGTGCGCAGGTCGAAGCCTGAGCCGAGATACGCACCGCGCGTGTTCCCGTTCTGCTCGATCAGATAGCCGAGATGAAGCAGCGAATTCGCACTGCTGCTGAACAGGCGCGCGCGGTTCTGCCCGGTCGCGTCGTCGAGCACCATCTCGTTGTGCCCCGATCCTGCATACTCCTTCGACCGGAAGCCCGACAGGATCCCGTTGCTATGCCACTGCGGCCTGGTCGCACCGTTGTACACGCGATGCATGACGATCGGCCGGTCGCAGTCGCCGCCGATGTAGCCGATCAGCACTTCCTCGCCGACCCGCGGAATATGCACGCCGCCGTACCCGCCGCCGGTATCGGACTGCACGACACGCATCCAGCACGACGCGTTCTCGCGGCCTTCGCTCTGGCGGTCCCAGACGAACATGACCTTGATCCGGTTCCGCTCGTCCGTATAAACCTCTTCGCCCTTCGGCCCGACGACGATCGCCGTCTCGAGCTGCATCGCGGGCTTGCGATGCTCGAACGGGCTGCGGTACGGCACGCTCGCGCGCTGCGCTTCGACCTCGACGAGATAGAACCCGGCGGAGCCGTCGTCATGCCCAACTTCGAATGCCGCCGCTTCCCCGTGACCGGCCTTCACCTGCGCCAGCTGGTCCTGCAGGCTATGCGGAAAGCTCGCTTCGTGGTCCGAAACCGGCAGATTGTTCTCGATGTACCGCGTGACGCCGATGGCCGCGAACTCGCGCTCGCTCGCCGAATCGCGGTCGTGCTCGGGATGACCGGTCAGCGTGAAGCGCCGGCCGGCATCGATCGCGCGCACGCCGCCCACGCCGAAGAAGCGCTTCGCGCGCGACTCCCATTCCTCGAGACGAATCTTCGACAGGTGTTCGCCGCGGTCCTGGCCCGGATACGTGTACGCGCCGGTGTATTCATAGATTTCCGCCTGGCCCGGCAGGTCCCCCTGGCCGGCCTTGGTCGGCAGCGACGTGCCGTTCGGATTGCCCGCCGACGACGGCGCTTTGTAGTCGAAGGTGCGCGTCGTGTGCAGCGTGCTTTGCAACGTCCGCGATGCGGTCCATTGCGTAAACCCGGCGGTTTCGGTGCCGCTGCCGGAACGATCGAACGTAACGACATTCGGGGACAGCGCATCGACCGCATGCACGTCGTCGGTGATGACGAGCGTATGCGCCTTCCCGTCTTCGCTGTGCCGCCAGAACCCGAACAGCCCTTCGTCCTCCATCAGCCGGTGCACGAAGTTCCAGTCGGTTTCGCTCTGGCGACAGTACGACCGGGACGGCAACGGTTTCGACAACGCGAACTGGTATTGGCCCCTGGCCTGCGGATGCGTATCGAACACGTCGGAGAGAATCGCGTCGACCGGCTGGTCCTGCCAGTACCGCATGTCGCTGCGGAACTTGAGGAAATGCATCCACGACGCGAAGCGCAGCTGGTAACTCGACAGGCTGCCGTCGGCGCCGAGCCGTCGCGCCGTGTGGACGTAGCCGTTGATCGGCAGATACGACTTGTCAGGCTGCTGGATCCACAGCGTGATCGGCTGCGCGATCAGCGTCTTGAACTCGACGTCGCTCGCGGTGGACACCAGATCGATCGCCACGCTGAAATCGCGGCCGAGCGCCGAACGGGTTACCGCGCGGCGCGGCACGAGCGCATTGTTCGGCAGCGACGGGATGTCCGTCTTCAGCAGCCGATCCTGCTGGATCAGGCCACCACGAATCGCCTGTGCCAGTTCGGTCACGTTCATGCGTCACCCTTCTTCTCGTTCATCGCGAGCCCGCCGGGCCCGCGCTCTCAGGTCAACAAGCGGCGGCTCACGACTGCTCGTCGGGCCTCACCCCCAGCAGCTCGCGGATGTGCGACAGCGACCCGTCGTCCTTCACGACGCTCTCGAGCCACTTGTGCAGCGGCATGTCGGCCCATTCGGCGGCCTTGTCCGCGAGATACGCGACCGGGCTGTGCGGCTCGGTCTGGCGGAAGTAGCGCGCGACCGCACGAAGCTGGTCGACGGCCTGCGCACGGTTCTGGATGCCGGCGATCATTTGCGTCACCGGCGGACGCGGAGCGGTCTGCGACTGCACATGGGTCTCCTCGGTGTGGAACGCGTCGCCGAAGCTCGGCTCGATGCGCTCGGGCTGCGCCTGCGGCGCCGACGGTGCATGCGGCGCGCTGCCCGTATAGCCCTGCTCGCGCGCGAAGCGCTCGACGAGCCGGTACACGGTCTCGAACGCGTCGCGCGTCTGCCGGAAGCTCGGCGCCGAATCGCCGGCGCGTTCGACGAGCCGCTCCTCGAACGCGTCGAGCGAGATTTCGAACGCCTTCAGGTTCGCGAGCAGCGTCGTGTAGAACGCGATCGACGTCACGCGCCGCGACGCATCGACCTGCTCGACCGACGGCTTGCCGCGCGCGATGTCGTCCGCGTGTTCCGGATCGCGCTTCACGGCCTGCGCCACATGCTGCGCGACTTCCCAGTCGAGCGTGGTGAACGCGTTCGATGCGCCGTCGGTCACCGGAATGCCGCGCAGCAGCTCGGCCGTGCGGCCGGACAGCCACGCGACGTTGCCGAGCCGGTATTCGACGTCGTCGCCTTCCGGCAGCGGATGCACGGTGTCCCAGTAGTCGCGGCACAGGCCTTCCAGCAGCGCATAGCCTTCGGTGAGGCCGGTGATGCCGTCCTCCAGCGCGAGCGCCTCGGTCAGCCACACGGCGAGCCGCAGGTCCTTGGTGCGCGTGCGCAGCAGCGCGCCCGCGTGATCGACGACGAAGCCCCAGTCGGCCTCCTTGATCTCGGTCACCCACTCGCCCTGGTCGAGCGTCGGATCGTCGTAGCGCCGCGCGTCCTGGATCGCGTCGAATTCGTTCGAGAACAGCAGGTCGTCGCCGCTGGGCGATGCATCGCTGATCGGCGTCAGCAGCTCGGGGAGATTGATCGGCATGGTTCAGTGAATCCGTTGATGCATGAGATGTCGCGTGCGGGGGCTCATTCGACCGTATAGGCGAATTCGCCGGCCTCGTCCGCGCGCACCGCGATGCGCGCGATGGCCGCGCCGTCGGCGATCCGGCCGAGCACGTGGCCCGCGATCTCCGGCAGCAGCGTGCCGTTCAAAATGTGGTCGACGTTGCGGGCACCCGAATCGACCTCGGTGCAGCGCGCGAGCACCGCGTCGACGAGCGATTCGTCCCACTCGAACGCGGCCTTGTGGTTCGCTTCGATGCGGCGACGGATCCGTTCGAGCTTCAGCTCGATGATCTCGGCCAGCACGTCGTCGGAAATCGGGTAGTACGGCACGACCTTCATCCGGCCGAGGAACGCGGGCTTGAACGTCTTGTACAGCTGCGGGCGCAGCGCCTCGGCGAGTGCGTCCGGATCGGGCAGTTCCTCGGCCGGCTTGTTCAGGCACGCCTGCATCACCGCGGCCGATCCGACGTTCGACGTCAGGATGATCAGCGTATTGCGGAAGTCGATCTCGCGCCCTTCGGCGTCGTCCATCGTGCCCTTGTCGAACACCTGGAAGAACATCTCGAGCACGTCCGGGTGCGCCTTCTCGACCTCGTCGAGCAGCACGACGGAATACGGGTTGCGGCGCACGGCCTCGGTCAGCACGCCGCCCTCGCCGTAGCCGACGTAGCCCGGCGGCGAGCCCTTCAGGCCCGACACGCTGTGCGCTTCCTGGTACTCGCTCATGTTGATCGTGACCATCTTGCGCTCGCCGCCGTACAGGATGTCGGCCAGCGCGAGCGCCGTCTCGGTCTTGCCGACGCCCGACGGCCCGACGAACATGAACACGCCGCGCGGCTTGTTCGGATCCTCGAGGTTCGCGGTCGCCGTGCGCACGCGTTGCGCGATCGCATCGAGCGCATGGTCCTGGCCGATCACGCGCGCGGTCAGCAGCGGCTGCAGGTTCAGCACGGTGTCGATCTCGTCCTTCACCATCCGGCCGAGCGGAATGCCCGTCCACGCGGCGACGATCTCGGCGACGACGTGGCCGTCGACCTGCAGCGGCACCATCGGCTCGCCGCCCTGCAGCGCGTGCAGCGCCGCGACGCGTTCGGCCAGCTTCTCGCGCGTGGCCGGCACGTCGACCGGCTCGCCGTCTTCCGACGGACCGCGCGCCCGGTCGAGCATGTCGCGCAGTTCGGTGATCTCGACGACGATCGCGCGCTCGGCTTCATAGCGCGCCTCGTCCTCGGTCAATTGCGCGAGCGCCGTGTCGCGCGCGCCGCGCAGCTCGCCCAGGCGCTCGTCGTGCGCGGCGCCGCCCGCCGCCTCGCGCTCCAGCGACGCGATTTCCGCGTCGATGCGCTCGATGCGCTTCTTCGTGTCGTCGATCGCCGCGGGCGTCGCGCTGTGCGCGAGCGCGACCTTCGCGCACGCGGTGTCGAGCACGCTGATCGCCTTGTCCGGCAGCTGGCGGCCGCTGATGTAGCGATGCGACAGGCGCACGGCCTCGGTGATCGCGTCGTCGAGGATCCGCACGTTGAAGTGCTTCTCCATCAACCCGGACATCCCGCGCAGCATCGCGGCCGCGAGCGGCTCGCTCGGCTCCTCGACCTTCACGACCTGGAAGCGCCGCGCGAGCGCCGCATCCTTCTCGAAGTACTTCTTGTATTCGCTCCAGGTCGTCGCGGCGATCGTGCGCAGCTCGCCGCGCGCGAGCGCCGGTTTCAGCAGGTTCGCCGCGTCGTTCTGGCCGGCCTGGCCGCCCGCGCCGATGATCGTGTGTGCCTCGTCGATGAACAGGATGATCGGGTGCGCGCTCTTCTTCACCTCGTCGATCACGCTCTTCAGGCGGTTCTCGAACTCGCCCTTCACGCTCGCGCCGGCCTGCAGCAGGCCCATGTCCAGCACGTGCAGCGCGACGCCGCGCAGCGGCGGCGGCACGTCGTCGGCCGCGATCCGCAGCGCGAGACCCTCGACGACCGCCGTTTTGCCGACGCCGGCCTCGCCGGTCATGATCGGGTTGTTCTGGCGACGACGCATCAGGATGTCGATCGCCTGGCGAATCACGGCTTCGCGGCCGATCACCGGGTCGATCTTGCCGTCACGCGCGCGCTGCGTGAGGTTGGTCGTGTACGTGTCGAGCGCGGGCGTCTTCGACGGGCCGGCCGCGGGCGCGGCGCCGTCGGCGGCCGGCGCGACGTCGCTGCCTTCCGCATCCGCCTGGCGCGGCTCGGCCTCGCTCGAACCGGCCATGATCTCGTCGAACTTGTGCTTCAGGTCCGTCACGTTCATTTCCGCGAACTGCGACGACATGCGCTGCGCGAACTGCGCGAGATCGGGCGCGGTCAGCAGCGCGAGCAGCAGATGCCCCGAACGGATGCGGCCGAGCTGCGAATCGAGCGATGCGATCAACCAGGCCTGTTCGAACAGCGCGATCAGGTGCACGGAAAACACCGGCGTGCGCGTGTTGCCCGTCTTCAGGCGCGTGAGTTCGCGCTCGAGATCGGCGCGCAGCGCATGCGGATCGACGCGGCTCGCACGCAACGCGAGCGGCAGGTCGCCCGTCGCCTGGTCGAGCAGCGCGAGAAACAGATGCTCCAGATCGACCTCGTAATGGCCGCGCGCCAGGCACGCGCTCGCCGCGCGCTCGGTCGCGTGCCGGCACAGCGGGTTCAGTTTCGTGATCAGGGTCTTCAGGGGCGTGCTCATGGCGTCGATCTCAGGTTCGATTGTTTGTTGTCGTTCGGAATCAGTGAATCACGTGCAGTTCATAGCGGGCGTCCGAGCGGTCGTCGGCTGCGTCGCGGGTGCAGAGGAACGCATCCCAGCCGAGCCGCGAGCCTGCGCCGAGCACGCTCGCGCCGACCTCGGTGCGTTTCAGCACGAGCTTCACCTCGTATTCGAGCGTGACGCCGGCGAGCAGCGTCAGCATCCGCTCGAGCGCGACGGCCTGCGCGCCGCCGGGCAGGAACGCCTCGTAGTCGCGCTTGGACAGCGGGCCGACGACGATCCGCGCGCGCATGTCGCGCTGCCATACGCGTTCGCCGACGAGCGCCGTCGCGCCGAGCACCGCGTTGACCTCGCCGAGCACGCTCAGCTGGTCGGGCGGCACGTCGTACCACTTGCCGACGAACTGGTCGATCTTCACCGGCACGCGGAAGTAATCGGACAGCGTGCGCTGCAGGTAGGCGGCCGACATCGGCCGGTGCCGCGCGGCGAGCGCGTAGCCGGCGACGGCCTCGTCGAGCACGCCGCCCGCGCCGGCCGCGAGGCTGTCGCGCACCTCGTCGCTCGGCACGCCGGCGATCGCGAGCAGGAGCGGCAGGTAGCGCTCGTCGCGGTCGAGTTCGTAATGGAACGGCAGCCGGTATTTCTTCCACGCCGCGTAGAACAGCGCGGTCGCGCGGTTCGAGAACACGTCGAAGAAGGCGCGCGCCGCGTGGTCGCGCTTCAGGTGCTCGCGCGCGACGATCTGCTCGGTGTAGTGCAGCGGCAGCGCGCCCTGCCCGCCGAGCAGCCCGAAGAATGCGGGTGTCAGTTCGACGTGACCGAGCTCGCCGGCCGCGAGCGCGGCGCCGCGATCCTCGCCCGAGTCGAGCAGCGTGCCGTCGTCGTCGAACGAGCGGGCGCCTTCGATCTCGCTCGGCGGAAAGCCGAGCGACAGCGTGTTACGGAATTCGATGCGCTGCGCGACGACGTCGCCCTGCCGCCACGCGCCGGGGGCATCGGACGCCTGCCGCGCGAACAGCCCTTCGAGCACGCGCACCGCCTGGAAGAACTCGAAGCGGTGCGGCTCGTCGAGCAGCGCGTCGACTACGCCAGGATCGATTCGCCGGTGCGGGGCTTGCATCGAATGATCTCCTCGCCGGTGCGCTTCGACACCACGACTAGTTGAACGAAACTGTTGAGATGGACGTACAGCCCGAAGAAGCTGTCGAGCACGCGTACGAACGACGCGAGGCTCGCGCCGACGAAGTGCTCCTCGTCGATCGTCAGGCGGATCTCGATGCCGCGCACGAAGGTCGCGAACGGCTTGCCGGGCAGCCACTGCACGGCGCCGCGCTGCTCGACGCCGGCGAGGCCGTCGATCTGGCGCATCGACACGGCGGTGCGCCGCAGGTCGTACAGCGTCAGCATTTCCTTGAGCGGCGCGAGCCCGTGCGCGACCAGCGACACGTGGTTCAGCGCGAGATGCGACACGAGCCGCCAGTGCGCGGCGCGGCCGCGCTCGAAGCGCACGCTCTGCGTCGGGCGCCGCAGCATCGAGATGCCGCTCGTCTGCGCGCCGCCTTCCTGGAACAGGTCGCCGCCTTCGAGGCCGAATGCGAGCATCGCCGGCAGGTCGCGGTTCGTGCAGGTGAGGTCGAGGCTCAGCGTGTCGGTCTGCGGCGAGGTCGGCTCGAAGTCGATGTCGACGATCGAGATCTCGGTTTCGTAGCCGGGGCTTTTCTGCGCGACCCAGTCGTTGCGGCGCGCGAACCAGTAGTGACCGATCCGTGCCGATTCGCCGTGATGCAGCGAATAGAACGGCCGGAACTCGATCACCGATTCTTCATGCGCCTGCTGCCGGACGAGCTTCACCGAATCGATCGAGTACACCTCGTACGCGAACGCGCGGCGCGCTTCGGCGATCACCGGGTACGACACCGCGCGGTGCGTGATGCGGATCGGCTCGCCGTGCTGGCGGAACAGGTTGACGATCGGCGTGCAGAACAGCCGGAAATGGCTGGCCGTCAGCAGCTCGAGCAGCCGCGCGACGTGCGAATCGCTGCGCACGTCCTGCAGCACCAGATGCAGCGTCGCGCGCTGGCAGCGGCCCGACGCGCGCGCGATCGCCGCAAGATCGAAATCGACGAAATCGAACTTGTCGGGGAACGCGAAGTATTCGGTGAGCAGGCGATACGCGGGGTGCGACTTCGCCGGGTAGTCGATCAGCGCGTCGTCCTCGTCGAAGCCGGCGTGCGCGATCGGCAGCTTGCGCAGCGCGGTCCAGCGGCCGTTGCGCTCGGGCTCGACGTACGCGCCGAGCACATTGACGAACAGGCAGTCGGTCAGCGCGGCGACGAACGACTGCTCGCCGTGCAGGTGCGCGCGCAGCGTCGGCAGCTTCAGCGCGCCGAGATCGAGCTGCGCGGCGAGCGATTCGAACGTGATCGAGATCACGCCCGTCGCGTTGGACGGCAGCACCGTCGCGCTCGGTGCGAGCGCGACCGGCGTGTAGCGCGCCTCCGAGATGCGGATCGGCGCGAGCGTCACGTCGTACGCGGTGCGGAACCGGCACTGCACGCCGCGGATCGGGCGGCTCTTCAGCTCGGTGCCGCGGTCGATCACGACCGGTTCGGTCTGCTGGCCGGGCGACGCCGGCGTGAACTGCGCGATCGAGCACGACGGGAACGGCCGCAGGTAGTGCGGATACAGCACTTCCAGCAGCGCTTCGGTGAATTCCGGGTAGTCGTCGTCGAGCTTCTTGTTGATGCGCGCGCCGAGCAGCGCGAACGACTCGATCATCCGCTCGACGTGCGGATCCTCGCAGTGCTCGCCCGACAACGCGAGCCGCGCGGCGATCTTCGGATAGCGCTCGGCGAAATCTCGCGAATAGCGCCGCAAAAACGATAATTCGCGCTCGTAATACGGCAGCAATTCTTCCATCGACGACCCCGAACCTCAATATTTCCTGCCGGACCCTGATCCACCACCGGGCGGTCCGGCCCGCTCGGCAGCTCGATTCACAGCATTCTGGCCGCGCGTGCGCGCGTGACCGAATACTGCAGCGTCGACGGCTGCAGCATCGCATCGAAACTCACCGGCTCCTCGGCCGGGTGCACGACGAGCAGCGCCTGGATCGCGAAGTAAAGCGCGTTGGTCGACTGCTCGTTCAGCTCGAACGTCACCTGCACCTGCTGCAGCCGCGGCTCGTGGCGCGCGATGGCCTGCTGGATCGACTTGCAGATGAACGCGCGGTCGTAGTGACTCGCGAGGCTCAGCCCCGCGAAATCGTTCAGCCCGTAGGTCAGCACCGACTTCTGGCATTCCGGCAGCGCGGCCAGCTCGATTTCGGTGTGCGCGATACGGGTGTTGAGGATCGCCTCGACGTCGCGGGCGACCGTGTTCTTGAGCTCGTCCAGCGACAATTGCCGCATCGCGGCCGAGGCCGGCAGATGCGGTTCGTCGTCGAACAGCTTGTCGAGAAAACTGGGTTCGAATCTTTTCATCGGCCGGCGTGCACAGCGAAAACGGCAACGGGACGCCGAGCGCCCCGTTGCCGCAACCGACCTTAGACCGCGTAGGTCTTGTCGTTCTTCGTCAGGCTCCAGGCGCCTTGCGTGTTGCCGCCCTGGTTGCCGCCGATCTTCTGCTGGGTCTGCTTCCACTGCACGGCCGCGTACTTCAGCGAGAACGTCTCGAGCGGCAGACCTTCTTCGCGAACGCTCGGTGCGATGCTCGAGATGATCACGTACTTGAGCTTCACTTCCAGATACTGCACGCGCTTGCCTTCACCGTCCGCGCGCGAGAAATGGACCGTCACTTCATCGAACGTGGTGCCGCCCGACGCGTGCTGATACAGCAGCGGGCTCGACGAATCGATTTCCTTCGTGAAAATCATGTCGCCGTGCTCGCAGCGCGTCATCGTGTGACCGCCTGCGGTCGATGCCGTTGCCGAACGCGGCTGAACGATCGAGTGATCCCACGATTTCAGCTCGATCCAGCCTTGATGGTCCTTGTCCGCGGATTCACCCTTCACCGCCGGACTACCAAACTGCAAGTGCATATGTAACATGGCCCTTCGACTCCCCAAAGAGGTGGTTTTAACGTCCTACCCAGGCGGCCCGCCCGGGCGATTTACTCGCTTATGAATTTGCCGGTTTGGGCAGATCAGCGACAAGTCGCAGAGAAATCGAGAGTTCGTCGAGCTGAAAGTGCGGACGCAGGAACGCGACCGAACGATACGAGCCCGGCTTGCCCGGAATCTCCGACACTTGTATGGATGCCTCGCGCAGCGGAAATTGCGCCTTCTGTTCCTGAGACGCGTTGTCGTCGAGCAGGACGTACTGCGAAATCCACCGGTTGAGGAAAGTCTCTACGTTCTGCGCCGATGCGAAGCTGCCGATCTTGTCCCGCATCATCGCCTTCAGGTAGTGCGCGACGCGCGATACCGAGAAGATGTACTGAAGCTGGGCGGACAGGACGGCGTTCGCATTCGCGCTGTCGGTGCTGTATTTTTTCGGTTTCTGCACCGATTGCGCGGCGAAGAACGCAGCGTAATCCGAGTTCTTGCAATGCACGAGCGGGATGAAGCCGAGGTCGCTCAGCTCCTTCTCGCGGCGATCGGTGATCGCGATTTCGGTCGGGCACTTCAGCGCGACTTCACCGTCGTCGGTCTTGAACGTGTGGGTCGGCAGGTCCTCGACGAGGCCGCCGCCCTCGACGCCGCGGATCGCCGCGCACCAGCCGAAGTCGTCGAACGCGGCCGTCAGGCGTGCCGCGAAGGCCCACGCCGCGTTGCACCACAAGTACTTGTCGTGCTCGGTGCCGTCGACGTCCTCGACGAAGTTGAAGTTCTCCGCCGTCTGGCCGTCCTTCGGATTGAACGGCAGGCGGCCGAGGAAGCGCGGCAGCGTGAGGCCGACGTAGCGCGAGTCTTCCGAATCGCGGAACGACTTCCACTTCGCGTATTCGACCGTGTCGAACACCTTGCCGAGATCGCGCGGCTTGCCAAGGTCGGAGAACGACTCGAGGCCGAGCAGCTCGGGCGACGCCGACGCGATGAACGGCGCGTGCGCGGCCGCCGCGACGTGCGACATCTGCTCGATGAAGTACATGTCTTCCGGTTGGCGCGAGATCTCGTAATCGCCGATCAGCGCACCGAACGGCGAGCCGCCGAACGTGCCGAACTCTTCTTCGTAGACCTTCTTGAACAGCGCGCTCTGGTCGAACTCGCTCGCGCCCTTGAAGTCGCGCACGAGGTCGCGCTTCGGTGCGTGCAGCGCCTTGATCTTGATCGTCTGACCGGTGTTGCTTTCCTTGACCAGGTAATCCATCCCGCGCCACGTGCTTTCGAGACGCTGGAATTCCGGCGCGTGCATCACCGCGGACAGCTGCGTGGAGATCAGGCGATCGAGTTCCGCGACGCGCGCGTCGATCGTCGCCGACAGGTTGTCCGACACGATCACCGTGCCGTCGAGCACCTGGTGCACGAGTTCGCCGATCAGGTCCTTCGCACGTGCATGCTCGGAATCGGATTTCGCGACCTTGCTCTTCTCGACGATGTCGTCGAGCAGCGAAGTCCCGGCGGCGTATTCCGCGCCGCTCGCTTGGGCCGCAGCCGTTTGCTGGTTCATCTCAACACTCCGTCGTCATTCGCCGTCTTTGTCGCCGCCGGTGCCCTTCGCGAGCTCCTGCAGCTGCTGCGTGTTCTTCAGCACTTCGGACAGCAGGTCCTCGAGCTTGTCGTTGCCGGCGAGCTTGTTGCGCAGGTCGGCGAGCTTCGAGCGCGCCTCGAGCAGGCGGCGCAGCGGCTCGACCTGTTCGACGACTTCATCCGGGTTGAAATCCGACAGCGAACGGAACTTCAGGTCGACCGCGAACTTGCCGCCTTCCGGGCTCAGGCGGTTTTCCACCTGGAACGCGGCACGCGGCTCGATCGCCTTCATCACGTCGTCGAAGTTGTCACGGTCGATGTTGACGAACTTGCGGTCGCGCAGCTTCGGCTGCTCGACTTCCGACTGGCCCGCCAGATCGCCGACGACCCCGACGACGAACGGCAGTTCCTTTACCTCGATCGCGTCGCCCTTCTCGACCTCGTAGGTCAGCTGGACGCGCGGCGGCCGTATTTTCTGCAAGCTTTTCTGAATGCTTTCTTTCTTGGCCATCTCGACGGCTCCCAGGTTAGTTGTGGTTATCGCGTCAGTTGCGGTCAGTTGCGCAGTGCGCTGAATGGATCGGCGCCGCCCTTCTGCGGCGCGGTGTTGCCCGACGCCGTCGGCGTGGTGGCAGCACCGGCGGCGACCTCGGTTGCAGCGCCGGCGCCGGCCTTCGGACGGTGAATCTGGCGACGCACGACCTTGCGCGTTTGCGCCTTCTGCTCCGGCGGGAACAGCGCCGATTCGCCGAGCGTGTCGCGCAGCTGCTTCGCGAGCGCCTGCGCGTCCGACTTCGCATCGCCCGCGAGCGACGAATCCTGGCGCAGTTCGCCGAGCGACTGCGTCGCGATCCGCAGCCCCGCGACCGCGAGCACGCTCTTCGCCTGACGGTCGGTCGCGTCGCGCTGCAGTGCTTCCTGCGCGGCGACGATCGCCTGGCCGTAGTGGTTCTGGGCAAACTGGATCTGCGCGATGCGCGACCACGGCTCCTCGCGCGTCGGATCCGACTTCGCGAGCTGCTGGTACAGGCCGAGCGCCTTGTCCTGGTCACCCGATTTCGCGACGGCGTCCGCATCGGCCAGCGACTTGTTGAACACCTCGGCAGACGGCGGCGCCGGCGGCTGGCTCGCACAACCGGCGATCACGCCGCAAGCCAGCACTACCCCAGAAAGTTTTGCGAAGAGACGGTCTTTCATCGTTATATCCACCGGCGCGTGAGTATTAAAATCGTTGAGAATCTGGTTCTTTTGCTTTGCAAGAAGCGCGCGGGTATAGTACCGATCAATTTTTCATAATTCAATCGCTGCGTGCAGAGTAATTCCTTTTAAAATCGTGCGCCCCCCTCGAAACGCCTCTGGTAGCGGCTCGCCGACGGCTTTCGCATCGACCGGAATGTGCAAGTTTTACTTGGCTTGCAACGCTTTGCGCGAACGACGGAAAAAATTTCCGAAGGCACGCTGCCGGGCGCGTGTGCTTAATAGTTGAACGGCCGATACGCCGGGGATTCGCGGCGAACGCGGAAATACCCGGCAGTTTTGACAGGGGAGTTAAAGGCGGCACGCCGTAAACACGATGAGATCGTCCATGATTCGCTATGCGCTGCCGCTGATTGCCTGCGCGCTCCTGGCCGGATGCGCGGCCGCCCCGCTGCTCGGCTCCGCCGCGAGCGCCGTCATGCAGGCCGCCGGCGTCGGCAAGCCCGACGTGCCGGATGCCCAGAAACCGCCGCGCAACATCGGGCTCACGCTCGCCGCCGCGCCGAACCTCAATGCCGCGAACGATCACAAGCCGCTCGCGTTAGTGGTCAGGCTTTACGCGCTAAAGGATCCGACTTCGTTCCAGCAAGCGCCGTTCGATGCATTCACCGATCCGACCAAGGAAAAGGCTGCGCTGGGCGCCGATCTGCTGAACGTGCGTGAAATCACGCTGATTCCGGGCCAGCGCTATACGGCAACCGAAAAGCTGTCGCGCGAAGCGCAGGCATTCGGCATCGTCGCGCTGTTCCGCGATCCCGCAATCCAGCGGTGGAAACTGACGTTCGACCCGGCAAAGTCGGAGAAATCCGGCATAATCATCGGCCTGCATAATTGCGCGATGACGGTCACCGACGGCTCTGTCATCGCACCGCAACAGGGTGCGCCTTCGCAACCGCTGAATTTGCTTTCGTCGGTGACCTGCGGTTAAACATGACGCACGAATGTCATTTAACAAGAGTTAACAAAATGGCGATTAATTCGGGCACGAACAAATCGATTACATCGCAACGCGACATTAACCGGATTTGACATGAGTTATTCGGCCAAGGTGCTGTGGGGGGAAGGGCTGTTCCTCCGGCCTCAACACTTTCAGCGGCAGGACGCGTACCACGAGGCGCGCCTGTTCGAATCCATCCAGGCGATCCAGCCGTACAACTGGGGCGTGCGCTCGGTGCGCATCGACCGCGATGCGCTTGGCAGCAACGTGCTGCGCGTGGCCGAACTCGCGCTCGTGTTCCCGGACGGCGCGCTTTACGCCGCGCCGCAGGCCGACGACCTGCCGCCGCCGATCGCGCTCGACACGCTGCCCGACGGCATCAACGAATTCGTGTTCTACCTCGCGCTGCACCCGCTGCGCGAGAACGGCACCAACTACAGCGACGATCCGGCCGCCGGCTTCATGACGCGTTTCGTCAGCGAGCAGACGAGCGTCGCCGACAACTTCACCGACGCCGCCGAAGCCGACATCACGTTCCTGAAGACGCAGGTCAAGCTGATCGCGCACAGCGAGCCGCGCGACCAGCTACTGTCGGTGCCGCTCGTGCGCGTGCGCCGCACCGCGACGTCCGGCTTCGAGATGGACGACAGCTTCGTGCCGCCGTGCCTCGCGATCGACGCGTCGCCGATCCTGCACCAGCGGCTGCGCCAGCTCGTCGACGCGCTGCAGGCGAAGGTGAACGCGCTGTACGGTTTTCACCGCGAACCGTCGAAGAACATCATCGAGTTCCGCTCGGGCGACATCGCGTCGTTCTGGCTGCTGCACACGGCGAACGCCGCGTTCGCGACGCTCGCGCACCTGCACCAGCACGCGGCGCTGCATCCGGAGCGGCTGTTCCAGGAACTGCTGCGCCTCGCGGGGCAGCTGATGACGTTCTCGAAGGGCTACACGCTCGCCGACCTGCCCGTGTATCGCCATGACGATCCGGGTCCGAGCTTCGCGCGTCTCGACCTGATGCTGCGCGAGCTGCTCGACACCGTGATCTCGACGCGCTACTTCGCGATCACGCTCGACGAGGTGCGTCCGTCGTTCCATCTCGGCCGCCTCGATTCGGGCAAGATCGACGACAAGACCGAGTTCTATCTGGCCGTGTCCGCGGACATGCCGAACGTCGAGCTTATCGATGCGGTGCCGGCGCGCTTCAAGGTCGGCGCGCCCGACGACGTCGACAAGCTCGTGCTGTCGGCAATGCCCGGCGTGCGGCTGTCGTACATGCCGCAGGTGCCGCCCGCGATTCCGGTGCGGCCCGGTGCATGCTATTTCCAGCTCGACTCGCGCGGCGCGTTGTACGAGCGCATGCTGCAGGCCCAGTCCGCGATGATCTACGCGCCGACTGGCATCAATGACCTGAAATTCGAACTGATCGCGGTCACATCATGAGCTACGCGCCTTCCCTGTTCGGCGACAACGCGCCGGCCCCGCTGCATACCCCGGCGTCGACCGACGCCGCGTTCCAGGCCCGTTCGCTGCTCGACCTGCTGTACGACGGGTTCTTCATGCTGTTCCTGCTCAAGAACGGCCGCGAGCCGGACAGCGCGAGCGAGTTCAGCACGAAGATCCAGGAGTTTCTGGCGGATTTCGAGCGTGGCGCGAAGAAGCTGAACATCCCGGCCGAGGACGTGTATGGCGCGAAGTTCGCGTATTGCGCGGCGGTCGATGAAATGGTGCTGTCGTCGCAGTTCAAGATCCGCACCGACTGGGAACGCCGGCCGCTGCAGCTCGTGCTGTTCGGCGAGCAACTCGCGGGGGAGAAGTTCTTTCAGTATCTCGAGGAATGTCGCGCGCAAGGCGCGGCGCGGTTGCAGTCGCTCGAGGTGTTTCATATGTGCCTGCTGCTCGGGTTCCAGGGCAAGTATCTGCTCGAGGGGCCGGAGAAGCTCGCGTATCTGACCGCGCGGCTGGGGGATGAGATCGCGCATATGAAGGGCAAGCGGGCGGCGTTTGCGCCGCATTGGCCGCTGCCGGATCAGATCGCGCATCGGTTGAAGCGGGAGGTCCCGGTTTGGGCGATCGGGGCGGTGTTTGCGCTGGTGGCCCTGCTCGGGTATCTCGGGCTCAATACCTATCTCAAGGACAAGACGCTGCAGGCGTTGGCGCCTTATTCGCAGGTGATCAAGGTCGGGCCGGAGTCGGCGAATTTGACGATTTCGTTGCCTTGAGGGGCAGGCTTCGTTTGGATGTTGACGCTTCGTGAAGAAAGGACCGCTCGGCGGTCCTTTTTTACTGTGTTGCGTGGGGCGCGTCGTCGTGCGTCGTGCGTCGTGCGTCGTGCGTCGTGCGTCGTGCGTCGTGCGTCGTGCGTCGTCAGAGCAGAATGAATTCCTCGTTGTCGACGTAGAACACGAACGCGTCGAACAATTGCGCGACGCTCGGTTCGTCGACCTGGTCATGCGCATTGATCACGATGTCCTCGATCGTCGCGCTATTCAGCGTGACGCGCCAGCCGGGTTGCGGTGCGGTAGCGGGCGGCGTGGCGGCTTCGGGGTCGTTGGCGTCTTCGGTGAATGCGCCCTCTGTATCGAGCGTCCAGGGCATCGGCGGCAGGCAGAGCCAACCGGAGAAATCGCCGGGGTGTTCGAGAATGTGTTTCAGCGACGCGGTGGTCGCGGTGATGGTCGACATGGGTATTGCGGTGGTAACGGGACTGGAGTCAATACGCCCGAGCCAAGATGCGGCGGTTGCACAAGTGTGTCTGCGCAGCAGCGGCGCTCGTGTCGAGCAAGGCGTGATTATGCCAAGTTCGTATGCGCGAGGTCGGCTCGGCGGGAGCTATCGGTCAATGAACGGATGCGCTACCGTACCCCCTTATTCACGCGATAGGCGTAATACGGAACATTGTCGACGACGTACGACAAATCATCCGAAAAATATCCCCCGGAGAGATTCATATTCCATTTTAGGATATCCGTCTCCACCCTTCTTCAACCGAAAAAATAATCTTCCGAAGCCCTTGCATACTTACCCCTCAACTATCGTATGACAGTGCGCCCGAGTCCCGAACGATGCTGCAAGGGTTGACTGCTGTTCCGAAGCACAAATTCAACTTTCGCGAAGGCAAAGCGGGAGTCCGTCACGCGAGAGTGATGCCACCATTCGTGGCAACCCAATCATACGTCGACATATTTATATCTCAACCCAAGATCCATCATTACTCGCGCTTGCAAGCACTACTTTCCGATAACAAAGAATGCATCTAAAACCTTGCCCTTCGATTTCAAATTTCTTAGCTGCACGAACTCAGGCGTCGAAAATCCTCTACCTATCTTCAACCCCTCTAGTTTGTGACCTGCATACTCACACACCTCAATCGACAAAATAACTTCCGCACCATCTTTGGTATTTTTAAAGCCGTCATCACTCCCCGCAAAAAACGCGAAGCGAATCACCTCCCCGGTCAACTTATCATTCACCATTTTTTTCGAATTTTTTACCTTCCTTGAGGCCATTTAGCGCACCAAGGAACATCCCCCTCTTTCAAATCAAAGATGAATGAAATTCCACCGCATTCCCACAACACCTCCAACATCATTGACATCCATTATTCCCAGCATCAAGTGGAACTTGCACGTTCTTTGTAACAAGACGATTTCCGTTACCCGTCGCCGCAAGAGCTCAAAACGAACATACGGAGTATCGGGCACAGTGGCGCCGCCACCCCATGACCGCCACTATAATCTGATGGCGTCACGCGAACCTGACGCTTTCCCGGCCCAATCTTCACAAAATCGTCGCACAAGAACTTCGTTCGCTCCTCCTTCAGAGTACCTCTAAAAACAACACGCCGCATTCAGAAATATTTTTATCGACTTATTCGACTTATCCTTTCCAAGCAAATCACAAGCACGACTACGGGATACGTATTTGAGTCCCACTGGATCAATCCAGGCAACCGGATTGGTAGCATATACCCATACTACCCGAACGCCGATCTTCAACTCATCATACAGACAACAAGGGCCGCTCACGCGGCCCTTTGCACTTACCGCAACCAATCTACGACGAGTGCCAGCAGTTCATTGAGATTACCAGGACCGCCGTACCCGACGAATTCCGTTTCGGTCGCCTTCACTGTGATCCAATCGTCTTCATCGCGCTCTGCGTTCATATCGATGGGCTTCCTTCCTGATGCACCGCTTACCTTAACCTTCCAGCCCGGGTTGTCGATATTGGTAATCTCGACGCCATAAGAGTGCTCCCAAATGTCGTTACATTGGGAGGTATACCAGTTTTGCAAAGCATTAATAAGATCACTCATTTGCACAATCCCTTTCGTCTCGCCAACTCCCTTGCAACGCGAACATCTTGTTTAGTCGCAGCCCTTGTAACCTCCGTCTTTTTCGATGTCGTCACCTGGCCGTTTGGTCCTATGTTAATTTTACGAGTCTGAACATGAGGTGTCGGAATATCGGTTCCCGTGGCCTTATCGAAATGCGATGCCCCTTGCAGGTCAATGTGGCCCTGTGTTGTGGGCGTAGAGAACGTTACCGAGTTTTGGTTGATCTGATTGGAAAGTTCTTGGGCCATCTCCGTTGGATCTTTCGGCCCCTGAGACGCGTAATCATTGCAGCTAGGCAAACATTTACGACATTGCTTCGAAAGACCTAACGGATCGACCCACTGCACTGGATTGGGCGCGTACTGGAAGACGTTGATGCCGCCCTGTAACCCGATCGGGTCCTTGCTAACGAAGCGGCCCGATTGGGGATCGTAGTAGCGGTTGCGGTTAAAGTGCAACCCCGTCTCTTCATCGACTTGCTGCCCCTGGAACCGCAGTGAATTCCTCGCCACGATCCCCGCAGCCTTCGACACTCGCGCAACGACCTCCCGCGCTTCACCCCAAGCCTTATACGACGCTTCCCACACGACATCGCCGTCGTCATCCGTCAGCAACTGCGGCGTCCCGATCTGATCGCAGTGGTAATAGAAGGGCACTGCGCCACCCCGCCGCTCCGGCATCTTCTGCAGCGGATCATCTTCCGGCACGTAGCGGTCGGTACTCTTCCACTCCGGCGTCGAGATTCCCTCAACCGGTTCCGCCACATACTGCGCCAGCGGCACAAACGTTCCCGGCTCGTACAGATAGTGTGTGCCACGCTCGCCATCGCTCTCGTACGCCAGCGTGTCGCCATCCCACCCGAACACCGTCCGCTCGCCGTTCACCTCCTTCGCAATACGACGACCGAACGCATCATAGAAATACCGTGACTGACTCTGCCGCGACGCCTCCGCGACCCGCGCCGACAGCAAGCGATTGAACTCGTCCCACTCGTATTCCTGCTCCCCCGCCGGCGTGCGCTTGCGCACCAAATTCCCGCGCGCGTCGTACTTGAAGTGCATCCCCGCATACGTCTTCAGCAGGTTACCCAGCACCTTCGGCACCTCGACCGGCAACGTGCTTTCCAGCCGCACCGGGCTTGAACGGGCGGCCGGCGTTTCGGTGGACCGCACTGGATCAATGATGTTGCTCGCCGGGTCGAATGCAAACCGCTCCTTCGCGACCGGACTGATCGCCTCGATCAGCCGCCCGACCGGATCGTATCGATAGTCCGTCCCGCCCTTGCGACTATCCTCGATCCGCGACAATTGCCCGACCGCGTCATAGCGATACCGCCGCTCGGCGAGGCGCGGGCGATGTCGATCGTCGAACAGATCTTAGACGTGATGTTCGCGCACCAGATTGCCGCAGAACGCTATCAGCAAAGAGTCAACTACGCGCGTGCCCAAAGTGTCGCTGGGCCGGCTGTGATTCGATCTAACTCGCCGGACGATCCATAATGGAAGTCCCACCGAGACTCGCCCGTCCATCCTTTCGAGAACGCAAGCGCAGTTTTCGGCTTTTCATCCACCGAGTATTCAAAAAGATAAATCGAAAATGCCCCACCTTCACCAACAGCGACGTAAACCTTGCGAGATTCATCGAGCGGTTTCATCCGAGCAACACCCGTCACGCGAGACGCGACCTTCTCCGGATTATCAATCCCCTTATGAGTGATACTACACACATCAATTACACCATCGTCTTCGCTGTACAAATCTGCACTGAGCGCTCGAACGGTCTTTTGACCTGGCATGACTGTCACGACATGCTGGCCATTTCGGAAGCCTGCACTGTATTTCCCTAGCCAACGTGCTTCGTCGACACTCTCATAGCGTTTCTTGAGTAACTTTGGCGCAGAGAAACCCTGTCGCTGCTCTTCATATGGAAGACATGAAAAATAGTCACCGGACGAAAATTTCCAATCGTCTATCGAATCCCTGAGCTCAAGATATTGAGGGTAGAGATTCGTCGTTTCATACGACTCAAATTTCTCCCGAAGCATGGCCAACATATTCTCGACCACTGGCTCTTCCAATAACATTTCGCCGACCTCCTAGTCACAACAGCAATTGAACGTCCCCTTCCAACTGCCGCTCTCCATTCGTTGCCCAATATCACGGAGAGCATTTTCAACATTGCCCCCCCTTTTCTCTACGCCCTTAAGTACTTGATATATCAATTTATCATTATCTGTGCCATGAATATGTGCGCCAGCGTGGTAGGTGCCATCCGCTCGCGCAGCTACTCGTCCAGGGTGTCCCGGCACCTGGACCTGAGCATTGCCAGTACCCCACAAACGAGCACCGTTCGACGCGGAGTCGATATCAATATCATTCCGCTCCAAAATTTCGCGTGACTTCTGCACGTGGCTATTTGGGGAGCCCTTGCGGCAATTTTCCTGAACGATATGGTGCGGCGTTTGTCCAGGCTGAAGAGGTCTTCCTGCACGAGCGAGGTTTCGCCCAAGTCGGTCTGCAGTTAGACCGCGAGGATCTATGCTGTCGATCGGATTGACTGAATATTCATACCCATTTGAACCGCCCGCTAGCCCGACCGGATCCGCGGAGGTGAACCGCCCAAATGTCGGATCATAGTATCGATGCCGGTTGTAATGTAATCCCGTCTCCTCATCAACCCGTTGCCCCTGGAATCGCAAAGGGTTCTTCGGTACGACACCCGTCGCCTTCGACACTCGCGCAATGACCTCCCGCGCTTCGCCCCAAGCCTTATACGACGCTTCCCACACGACGTCTCCGTCGTCATCCGTCAGCAACTGAGGCGTCCCAATCTGATCGCAGTGGTAATAGAACAGCACCGCGTCACCCCGCCGCTCCGGCATCTTCTGCAGCGGATCATCCTCCGGAACGTAGCGGTCGGTACTCTTCCACTCCGGCGTCGAGATTCCCTCAACCGGTTCCACCACATACTGCGCCAGCGGCACAAACGTTCCCGGCTCGTACAGATAGTGCGTGCCACGCTCGCCATCGCTCTCGTACGCCAGCGTGTCGCCATCCCATCCGAACACCGTCCGCTCGCCGTTCACCTCCTTCGCAATACGACGACCGAACGCATCATAGAAATACCGTGACTGACTCTGCCGCGACGCCTCCGCGACCCGCGCCGACAGCAAGCGATTGAACTCGTCCCACTCGTATTCCTGCTCCCCCGC